>JAQFVO010000130.1 GCA_027942505.1 Endozoicomonas sp.
CCACTGGTTTGCGGATCCTGAGATACCTCTTGCAGGCTACGAATGACTCTGGTGAAAAGATACGTTGCCCCTGCCGCAATAGCCAATCCCGCAGCAACCATGATTGGCGAGACACTTGAGGTCTTGACCCGCTCCCTCTGGGAGCCCCGCCGGCAGGAGTCGTCCTGCTCCTGATAATCGCCATTAAGACAGGCATAAGCCCCACTGGCCTCGGACAAATCATTAGGATACATATCAACTCCCCACAGTTGCTCAGAACTCGTTAGCCTGATAATCAAAATTTGTGAAACTCACCTGCGCCCCAATTATTATATTTGCAACCAGCTCGGGCACAGACGGCATGCAATCTCCTGTTTACGGACTCACGCACAATTAGCAATGGTGTCGCAGAACGGTGCCGGAGCCACTTTTGACAACTTTCAAACATTAGTTCTGTTACTCCATTTTGCCAATAAATGGCTTCAATACCTTCAAAAAAGAGTACGTAAGCTGCACCCGGGAGTGAGTGGTTTGAAACGTATTCCTCTCATTTATTCTCATAAGAGCCGCTTATTTTTTGACTGGCAGCTTATTGGACAATTATCCCAGATTCTTTAAACATCTCTTTTGTGTCAATCATTACGTCCTGCAATGGAACTTTTCAATCTTCCCAGAGTCCAAATCCAGAGATCCTTCCGACAAGGTTTTTCGTGAGTCTGTCTGTATGCCTGTACTCAGGAAAAACGGTTTTTCCACCCACATAAAGGAACCAATAAATGCTCATGCGCTGTCTGCTCTGGTTTGTTTTGTTCATTGGTTCAACAGCTGCTAATGCCCTGTATGACGACAATTACACGTTCATTCGCACAGGCTTCGGGTTTAATAATCAAGGGCCCGGCGAACAGAAGGTCGATGGTGCCAGCTGGTTTGTTCACGGTGTCTACCAGATTCCTTCGATGCCGTTTATAGTCAATGCCGGTTACTCCTTCGGCAGGGTTGACAAAAGCGAGTACAAAAATGCCACAGGGGCTCAAAACGTAGAAATTGATGGCAGCAGCTATTACGCCGGTGTTGG
>JAQFVO010000143.1 GCA_027942505.1 Endozoicomonas sp.
GGCAGTACGGGATGAGTGGCGGTAACCCACAGGTCAATGGCAACGGCCAAACTGGCTACGGAATGCCCGGTCCACGCACCAAGACCGACACCAATCCGCTGGTCCAGCAGGCGGGTGAACTGAACCGGATACTGACCAGATACCAGCAGAGTCAGAACCCGGAAGATGCTCGCCGGGCGATGGACTTTATCAACCAGAATCCAGGTATCAAGGCCAATAACGTCAGTGGCATTCGCTTCAGCCTGAACAATGGCGACGACAACCCGCTGGTCAGCTTACTCGATGACAGCGGCAGTCCGGTCAAGGAGTTCTATCTCAGCGCTTTGTCCAACCTGAACAACTTCGCCAAGCAAAGTAAACAGACCTTTGATCCGGGCAGTAAAGGGGTAAACGACCCGGGCAAACTGATGGAGCAGGTGCAGGAGCTGGCCGCAAGCATGGCCGAACAGGCGGTGAACGGCAGTGGTATTGCACCATCGGCCAGGGGACAGGCCATAGCCAAAATGACCGAGCATTTTGTTGGTCAGTTGATGAAGCCCTACCAAGCCCGGAGTCCTGGCCATATGGATGGGCCGGTGGAGCAGCGCAACAATGACCCGGGCTTTGACCTGTTTGGGCCGCCGACAGCTGAGGCCGGCGGGGAACAACCCCAACAAAACATACTGGATAAACTGTTTAGCACGAATCAGCCCGCACCACCTCCACCGCCCCCCACACCAGCACAAAACACCCCGACACCAAACGGGCCAGCGGCCAGCCAGCCGGGCTATGGCCAGCATTTGCAGAACAGTCCTTATCAAAACAACCTTTACTGGCGTGACCCGCAAAACCGGTACGGACGCTAAGCCCATTTTCGCTCACGGACGAGACTATGAACTGGTACGACTACATTGGTCAGCCTGACTATCAACAGGCTGACGATAAGGAAAGGGAACGCCTGCGCAACAACTACTGGAGCCAGTACGTGGAGCCCCATGTACCGATGGAGCAGTATCTTGACACACGCTCAGCCTTTGACCGGATGACGATGCCCCAGGGCAACCCGGACAGCAGTATGGTTGGTGACGTGGGTGATGCGTTCCTGCACGGTGCCTACCAGGGATCGGCAGACCTGGCATCGGG
>JAQFVO010000149.1 GCA_027942505.1 Endozoicomonas sp.
ACCTTCTGTCCACAAGTCAATCCCAACAAACGCACCGCCCTTTTGGTCACCAGCGCCAGTAACCTCTGCTGTTCGACGCCGAGAAACAGCAAGACATTGTTGACATCAACCACCCCAATTGACTCAATGGTTACTGCTACCCGGTTCTGCACACTTGTGCAGTCAATATCTGACGTGACAATGCTGACTTCTCTGGCAGGCAGTATTGCCCGTACCATAGCACCAACGGGACTACGGATCTCATTAACCAGCAGTTTCTGATCGCCCACTATCAATTCAGTGAAACCATCATTATGTCCGGCAACCTGCACTTCCAGAATCGACAGCGCACAATCATCACGTACCAGCAGTGATCCGGGATGACTGAGCAATTGACGACACTCGCCGACAGAAATGACTTGCCCATGATCAATGATCAGCAGATTATCGGCCAACCGGACAACTTCCTCCCGGGCATGGCTGACCATTACTGTGGGAATGGCAAAGCGTTGGTGGATCGCCTTAAGGCAGGAGAGAATAGCAACTTTCGATGACCAGTCGAGAGACGCCAGCGGCTCATCCATCAGCAGCAGGCGGGGGGCGCTCAATAGTGTTCTGGCAATAGCTACCCGCTGTCTTTCACCGCCAGACAAGTTATCCACAGGACGACTCAAGAGGTAATCTATCTCCAGTTGTTCAACTACCTCGGCCAGGGTTGGGCCATCCCTGCGGGCGCGTTGTCGGGCAAAATGCAGGTTTTCCATCACGTTTAAATGGGGGAATAAACGTGAATCCTGGAAAATATAGCCAATTCCACGCCGTTCAGGCGGCACCCACTGTCTATTTTCTGAGTCCTGCCAAGTCTCACCATTAAACGACAAAACACCTTTAGCACCACGTTCAAGGCCGGCAATAGTGCGCAACAAAGAGGTTTTACCGCAACCCGAGCGCCCCATAATGGCCCAGATACAGCCACCGGCCAGCGACTGGTCCACCCTGAGCACAAAGCGGTCTCTGGGCAACTCAATATCGATTGTTAACATCAGCCGCCCGCCTTGAGTGTTGTGGACCGTCGGTCAAGACTGTACAGGGCGACCAGCAAAACCATGGCAAAAATCAACAACCCGCCAGCGATCTGGTGAGCCTGGGTAAATTGCTGCGTCTCTACCGCATCGAACAGCGTGATGGATAACACCTGGGTCTGACCGGGAATATTACCACCGATCATCAGCACCACACCAAACTCACCGACAGTATGTGCAAACCCCATGCACGCCGCCAGTACCAATGCCCTGCGAGTACACGGCAGCACCACACTAATAAAGCGATCCAGCCGCCCTGCCCCCATCATAGCCGCAGCCTCCAGCAATCTCTTATCCAGTTGCTCAAAAGCACGCTGCAATGGTTGCACAACAAAGGGCATGGAATAGATCACCGAAGCTACGACCAGACCGGCAAAACTGAATGCCAGCGTTGTCCCCGTCATGGAGAGCCAGACCTGTCCTGGCAGGTAAGCAGGCGAGAACAGCAGCAACAGGTAAAAGCCCAGCACCGTTGGTGGCAATACCATTGGCAGCCCCACCAATGCTTCCAGCACAGGACGCAGGCGACTGTTCATATTGGCCAGCCACCAAGCCAGTGGTATACCCAGCAGCAACAAAATAGCGGTGGTAATAGCCGCAAGTTTGAAGGTAACCCAGACGGCCAGAGTGATATCAGACACAGTCCCCATAAATCAGAAATCCCGTTATGATTTGTTACGCCAATTAACAGGCAAGGGCCAGCCAAACCAATTCAAATGCGGCGGATAGTAACTCGGGAAGATTCGCAGGAACACACCCATAGGCAGCAAATATGGATATCGCTCAGTGCCACTAACAAGAATTCTTACGGTAGACATTAAGTGTTTCAGTGATTTCAGGGCTGGTTTTTTTGCCACGGAGGCACTGAGACACAGAGGAAAAGATGATCTCTTTTTTCGCTGTATTCGTGACACATTTTTTTTCTGGACAAGAATCCAAATATGGAAATTATCCCTTCCTTAATGCCTTCCATAAGAGATCTCATTAATAATTAAAACTGGCAATTTATTTCAAATAATCTGTGATCTCCCGGAAATAAGAGTTGATTACAAAGTGGTTTTTTCAGGTTGTTGTGATTTCAACGGATAATCAGGACTTGCGAACATCGGTCCTGCTTTTCCTTAACGCACAGTCTCAAGGGTAGACATTAAGAGCCTACTCCCCGCTTCGGGATGTTAAAGATGGAACCACGAAGGACACGAAGAGCACGAAGGAAAAGAAAATCTCTTCTTTGTGCTCTTCGTGTCCTTCGTGGTTCCATCCAAAAGCTATTGATAATGGCGCGGTAAGCTTAATGTTCACAGCAGGGGCTTGTCTGAGCCGGGTAAAACTATAAACTATCGCGTTTCAATAACGGGTCCGGAAAATGTCTGGCAAACTTTACGGACTGGTTCTTGCCGG
>JAQFVO010000198.1 GCA_027942505.1 Endozoicomonas sp.
CCTGTTGGCAGGGTTGTGTGAGGGAGAGAGCGGTGTTGTTTTTGACACTGACGCGGCCCTCCCGTTTTACTTTGGCCTGTCGGTGCGATTCCAGCACGTGAACCGTCAGCCGCCGGCGTCTTGTGAAAAATACTCAGGTTTAGGTAACTTTGATTGGGTTTGAGTAGGTTTTCAGGGGCGGTGTCAGTGTAACCAACTAACCGGTTATTAATTTAAGCCTCAGCAAATGGTTAAGTATTTATTGCTTGCTCACCCTGCACTTTTCCATAAACTGCATTGCCACGTCTTGCTAACCGTTTAAAAGATTAATATGGGGTAGCAGTGCTGTCAGGGACGCAGAAGATTAGAGTGGTAATCTTTTCGTTGCTAACTGTATAGTTGCTATTTGCAGGGTGTTGCTCATGCAAAACGTGAATCTTGATAAGTAGCTGGCCATATTGAGTCAAAAGTATATGACTTCATAAGGTTTGCTACATAACCCCTGCTTAAATTTAGTTGGTTAATACCCAAAGGATTTATCGTCTTCTCATAATTCAAACAATAAAGGAATAACACCATGCAATATCCTGCTGAACCATTTCGCATTAAGTCCGTTGAAGTTGTCTCCATGATTGACCGGGCGCAGCGTATTGAAAAAATTAAAGAAGCCGGTTACAACACCTTTTTGCTTAATAGTGAGGATGTCTATATCGATCTTCTCACCGATTCCGGTACCACCGCCATGAGTGACAGGCAGTGGGCAGCCATGATGATTGGTGACGAGGCCTATGCAGGCAGTAAGAATTTCCATCATCTCAAGGCCACGGTTGAGGAGCTGTTTGGGTTCAAACATATTATCCCCACTCACCAGGGGCGTGGTGCAGAGAACATCCTGTCGCAAATAGCGATTAAAGACGGTCAGTTTGTTCTTGGGAATATGTACTTCACCACCACCCGTTACCATCAGGAACGCAATGGTGCCACATTTCTCGATATCATCCGCCAGGAAGCCCACGATGCGGCCATTGATATTCCGTTCAAAGGTGATGTTGATATTGACAAGCTCAAAGCCATTATCAGCGAGAAGGGCGCAGAGAACATTGCCTATATCTGTCTTGCCGTAACGGTTAACCTGGCCGGTGGGCAGCCGGTGTCCATGGCCAATATGCGCGCTGTTTCTCAGGTGGCCCGTGAACACGGTATCAAGGTATTTTACGACGCCACACGCTGCGTAGAAAATGCTTTCTATATCAAGGAGCAGGAAGCCGGTTACGCCGATAAGACGATTCAGGAGATTGTCCTGGAAACGTTCAGCTATGCCGACGGTTGTACCATGAGTGGGAAAAAGGACTGTCTGGTTAACATTGGTGGCTTTTTGTGTGTCAACGACGATGAGTTATTTGCCCGGGCCAAAGAGTTAGTGGTCGTCTATGAAGGCATGCCGTCTTACGGTGGCATGGCTGGGCGTGATATGGAGGCGATGGCCATTGGCCTGCGTGAGTCTATTCAGTACGAATATATTGAGCACCGGGTAAAACAGGTGCGTTATCTGGGTGATAAATTAATTGCTGCCGGTGTGCCAGTAGTTTTGCCTATTGGTGGCCATGCAGTATTTCTTGATGCCCGTCGTTTTTGTCCACATTTGCCCCAGGAGCACCTCCCGGCACAGAGTCTTGCTGCGAGTATCTACGTGGAAACCGGTGTCCGTGCTATGGAGCGAGGCATTGTTTCCGGTGGCCGCGACGCGGTTACGGGTAAAAACCACAGTCCCAAACTAGAGACGGTTCGCCTGACTATTCCACGTCGAGTCTATACCTACGCACATATGGATGTGGTGGCGGATGGCATCATTCGCTTGTATCAACAACGCGAAGATATCAAGGGATTGAAGTTTGTTTATGAGCCAAAGCAATTACGCTTTTTTACCGCACGCTTTGATTACCTGTAATTAATTGGGACGATAACAATGTTGCTTTTTCGGGCTGCTGACAGCCCCCTGAGCAGCATTGTTTTTTTTGAGTTTCTACCGGCTTAGTTGTTATTCAATACAGGCACCTTCGGGCAGTGAAAATCTGCGTGGTATGCCTCAGTTCTTCACACCTGCAGCAACGCTGGATCAATAAAAAAGAGTTCAACTAATAATGTAAGAAAAAAGGACTTACTGTATGAGCGAGAATACCAATTTTGGTGGCACTGATAGTGCTAAAACTGATGGGCGGATGATTGGCGGAGGGCTAATCATTGCCGGCACGTCGATTGGTGCGGGAATGTTATCGTTACCTATTGTCTCTGCCGGATTGGGTTTTGGCGTTGCACTGCTTGTTGTGATTGGCTTATGGGCTTTAATGACTTTTACCTCGTTATTGATGCTTGAAGTTCACCAGTATGCTGATAGCAAGGCAACGCTGCACACCTTAGCCAAACAGTTTTTAGGCAGGAAGGGGCAGTACCTGGCAGCATTTGCCATGTTTTTCCTGTTTTATTCCTTATGTGCTGCCTACATTGCCGGTGGTGGCAGTCAGGCGGCCATTCAGTTGAGTGAGGCTTTTGGCAAAGAGGTTCACAGTAGTGCAGGGGCAGTGCTGTTTACCGTTATTGTTGCTGCCATTGTGTTGATTGGCACCCACTTTCTGGACAAGGTCAACAGAGTGCTTTTTGCCCTGATGATTGGTGCAATGATGCTTGTTTTGCTGTCGTTGTCCCCTAATGTCAAAGGCCAACTGCTTGCCAGTACCCCGGTGGAGTACGGGTTGGTGTTAACGGCGTTGCCGGTGGTGTTCACCTCGTTTGGCTTTCACGGGAGTATTCCGGCCATTGTCGCTTATCTCGATGGTGATACCAGAAAACTGAAAAATTCCATGTATATTGGCTCCTGCCTGCCGTTGGCAATTTATGTCCTGTGGCTGTTGTGTTCTCTGGGAGTGGTAAGTCAGAGTGAGCTGTACGGTCATGGCGAATTGCCGGCACTGATAGATTCGTTGTCAGCCACCGTGATGGGTTCCTGGTTGACACAATTTCTCAATCTGTTTGCCGAGTTGGCGTTAATCACCTCATTTTTGGGGGTGAGTCTAGGCTTGTTTGAGTTTATTCGTGATACCACTGTGGGTTTATTGAAGGGTAACCGGCTATACGTTGCTCTGCTGACCTATCTGCCACCTTTGGGATTTGCACTTTTTTACCCGGACGGGTTTATCATGGCCCTTGGTTATGCTGCTATCGCGTTGGTCATTCTGGCGGTGTTTCTGCCGGTTGCCATGGTCTACAAGTCACGGCAGGTCAATAAAGAGGGTTACCGGGTTGCTGGTGATAATGCGGCGTTAGTCGTTTGCTTTCTTGTCGGTGTGGCCATAATTGCTGCTCAGCTGATTGCCGGTTGACAGTGACTGTCTGTCCGGAAACTTGTCCGGGACGGCCATTACTTTCACATTTCAGGCAGATTGTCCGCTGCCTGGTTGTAGTACGTCACGGAGCAGCGATCAATTAATCGCATCCTGAACGACAAAAGCAATTCGGGTGGGTTTATTCCATGATCATTATCGGGATACTCCTTCAGAGCCTAATCCGGGGTCTCGTCAGCAGGAGGGTGGTCAAGGCGCTGCAACTCACCCAGGCCGGATTCACTGACTGAAGTGAATACGGTACATTTGATATATTTTTGAGTTTCGGGGTCAAGGAAATTGCACCTGCCAAGGCTGTAAAATATGTCGGCCTCCTTCACGTTGCTGTTGAGCAGTTCTGTAGCCTCTGCCTGCCAGTACCTTATCACCTCTTCAGCCAAGTCTGGATGGCATTCACTGGCTATAAGATTCCACCAGCCATCGAGGAACGAATCTTTAAGTGGCAGGTTCAGTCTGCCCAGCGAAGTGATTTCGAGACAGTTGTGGCAATGGGGATGAGTAAACAGCTTGGTGACCGCCTTTTGACATTTTGCCGTTTCGTTATTTGTCGTGTTGGAATGATTAACAGAGAAAGCATCAGCGGGTGGGTGTTGAACAGTCGAACAAGGCCCATAGGGGTGGTGATTCTGGCGAGCATCAAAACTATCCATCAGGCACAGTGCTTTATCACTGTCTTTGGCCTCAGGCTGACCGGTAAAAAAATTCCCGGGCACGCCCTTGATGCAAACGGTCGTCTCTTCCCGGGTAGGGCCAACTGTTTTGTCATGCCAAATAGCCTCCCATAAAGATGGAGGTGCTGGTGGTTCCTGAACACATGAGAACATTTGCAGGCAGTGGGTATTTATGAAGCTTGCGTGGGTTAAATTCATGGTATAAATGCCAACCTGCTTTAGTGCTGGGTTATTGTTAATTGACGACGCTCAGGGTAGACATTAAGTGCCTACTCGCCGCTTAGGGAAGTTAAAGATGGAGTCACGAAGGAAAAGAAAATCTCTTGTCCTTCTTGATTCCATCTGAAAGCCATTGACAACGGAGGGATAAGCTTAATATCCACCCTAAGAATTAGTGACTATCCAGTGGTGCAGAAGTTCCGCTTTTATGCGTGATGTTCGATTTCGTGAGGTTGTATGATACTTGAGTGCAATTGAGACCAGCATTCCGGCGGTAAGCAATGTTTTCTCAAAAATGTCCCCGGCTTAATCCTGTCTCTTAGTCACAAATACTGGGACAGGGAGGTGAACCGGAGGGTGTCACAAAAAGCATAAAAGCCTTGAACCACGAAGAACACGAAGGTCACGAAGGAAAAGAAAAGCTTTTCTTCGTACTCTTCGTGGTTCCCTTCTTGTCAGGGCCTTTTGCGACAGCATCCCAGATGGGGCTCGCGCTATCCTTTTACACAATCACAGCGGTGAAAGAGCCTCCTCTTTCTGTCATCCCGTACATGGACTGCACAAGAAGGGATTTAAGACTTGTGATTAAGAGATTAGGCTTAATCCGGGGTCTCGTCAGGATAGAAATGAGGCTGCTGCAACATATACTCCCTCGAGCAGGATTCTCTGAGCGAAGTGATCAGTGTGCATTTGATATATTTATTTGTTTCAGGGTCAAGATAACCGCACAAGCGGAGGTCGAGAATAAAGTCGGCCTTCGTCACGTTGCGGCTGAGCAGTGCATTAGCTTCTGTCTGCCAGTAATTAAGAACCTCCTCAGCAAAGTCTGGATGAGCCAAACTGGCTATACTATCCCGCCAACCATCGAGGAACGGGTCTTCCAGTGGCAGGTCCAGTCCTTCTGTCTGAATTGATTCAGTCCATCTGTGGCAGTGGGGAAGATCATACAGGTTGGTGACCGCCTTTTGACATTTTGCCGTTTCGTTATTTGCAGTGTCGGAATGATTGGCAGAGGAACTTTTAACGACAATGGGCGGGTATTGGGGAGTATAACAAGGATCACAGAAGAGGTAATTACGGGGAGCATCAAGCAGCACCACTTTGGGTTTCGGCGGACACAGTGCTTTAATGCTGCCTGCGAGCACAGGTTGGCTGGCAACAAAATTCCCGGGCACCCCCTTGATGCAAGTGGACGTTTCTTCCCGGGTACGGCCAACCTTTTTCCCATGCCAATTTTTCTCCCAAAAAGTCGGAGGCTCTGGTGGATCTTGAACCAATGAGAACATTTGTACGCAGTTGGTATCGATGCTTGTGTGTTGGAAAATCTGGCTATGCATACTTGCCACTCCTTGTGCTGTATTATTGCTAAATAACTAATGGGGTTGACTGGGAATTACCGGTCGCTCACAACTATTTGATTCTTCAGTGAGGTAAAAGTTCCGCTTTTTATGTTTGATTTGGTGAAGATTGCCAGGGATAGTCATCTGCCCGGGCATTCACCTCCCTGTTCCAATATTTGTGACTAAGAGACAGCCTGCGCGGCCTGTTAAGGCGGGGAGTGCCAGCTGGCTGTCCTGCGATTACTGGCAGAGAAACCGCACATTGCAGGGTAGGTTAAAAGTCAAAAATACCCCGCACACCAGCGAGGCTCCAATTCTTTTTGTGAGTCTGACCTGTAATCACCTGCTTCAACTCCGCGTCTTGTGAAAATTGCATGAAGAA
>JAQFVO010000216.1 GCA_027942505.1 Endozoicomonas sp.
CCAACTACGCAGAACAAAATCGTGAATACCAAAGGGAGCGTCGCAAAGATCCCGCTTTCGTAGAGCTCGTACACAAACGCCAAAGGGAACGCCGAAGGGAGCGTCGCAAAGATCCCATCTACGTAGAACAAGAACGTGCACGCCGAAGGGAACGCGAAAGGGAGCGTCGCAAAGATCCCGTCTATGCAGAACATGAACGTCAACGCCAAAGGGAACTTCGCAAAAATCCCGTCTACGCAGAGTACAAACGGGAATACCAAAAGGAGTATCGCAAAAATCACGCCTACACAGAGGAACAAAGAATTTATGTTAAAACTTACAACAGAGTTAAAAGACAGACCTCCAACAAGGAAGAAGCTGCAAAGATAGCCTCAATTGCCAGGGAGCAGTATCTCCAGTCAATCAATTCAACAAGAAACCCAGGTAATTTACCTCAGACTTCTAATCTGGCTGAAACAACAGAGAATTCCAGTGAAAATTTCAAGGGCGCTCCCCCTCACTTCCGGGTTGACTGACTGAGCAGTTAATTATCGAATAAAGAAATCCATTTTCTGAGCCAAAGAATTGGGGTCAAAAGTATTAATGTGGCAAGTATTTTTCGTACAGGGATTTTACGGAATCCACTTGGCAAGGATCGCCATCTGTCCGGGCATTCACCTCCCTGTGGTGTTGATCCCGTACAGTCCATATACGGGATGACAGAGGGAGGGGGCTATTTCACCGCTGTCATTATGTACAGGGACCCCATCTGGCCGGGTTTACCCCCCTGTCCCAATATTTGTGACTAAGGTTATCTAAGGGCAATTTCTTAATATCCACCTCTCCCAAACATCATCCAGGCTGAAGAGACTTGTTTTTGACTGTTCTACACTCGTTGACAACATCGATTTTTTTTGATTCGTCTTGAAAGCTACTTCCCCAAACAGGGCTTAGACTCAAATCCTGATACTCTCCTGACTCCAGATTCGGGTTTTTGATTTGAACAACCATGTCGTCGTGGGAAGCGCTGGATATTCCAAATTGAGGATAATAACCACCATTTCTAAGAATATTTCCAGTGTTTATAACAAAGAAATTATTATTGCCAACCCCCCTGCAACGTGCAATAACCTGCTTATTGTTTATGGAAAGTGCGACATTTGACTTACGTGCATAGTCCGGCCTCTCTCCAAAATTGGTGAATTCAGTGTAGAATTTCACATTAAACCAACCACTTTCAAGAGGTGAAACGTGCAAGTACTTCACATCTTCCTCTTGGGTGTCAGATAGGTATCTGCCTTTGATAACAGGTTCAGGTACTTCACTGCAGCAGGTGGCCACACCCAAGGCTGTGTCTTCCCCCTTGAAAGGTATATCACAGTGAGTACTATTAGGATGACTGAAGACCGCATAATTAGAGCGGGCTTTTACGGTAAAAAAGTGTTTCCCGCCATAGTATTCAACATTCATGGTCAATGGTGACTCTCCAACGCCGCCAAAGGTGACACCATTATCCTTCATTTCAAGATATTTTCTACGAGAAACAGTAGGCCGCAATAAATCTACGGTACCATCCGGGCGAAGATATTGTTTGCCGCTATTGTGGGGAATCATTCTGAACACGGTTACATTTCCCGGCTTGCCCATTTGCACCTTAATATCAAAGTCTCCGTCATAATAATCTCGATCACTCCAGGGACATTGAGCCAGATATTCACCCGTAGCAATATCTAAACGTGCAGCCCTGCTTGTTCCAGCATAATTCTCTCCTATCCGCTCTTTCACGAAAGTTGTATAAAAACAATTTGTCAACTCAACATTATTATCATTTGCTGTATCTGTCCCATTCATTAACTGGTTTTTAAATGTATAAATTACATCACCCTCTTTGGTGAATTGTTCAGTAAGCAGTTCCGGAGCCTCCATGCCCACTCTGGCAAATTTCCAATCACTGGTCAGGACTTCAGGGCCTAGCAGTTTGTATCTATATTTCACTGCTTCAATCATTGGTGAGCGCTTACATTCACCATCTATTTTTTGAATGGGTATGTTTTCCTGGCCCGCTAATTTGTCAAGATCAAGCACTTCGTCAGGATAGAATTTGGGATTCTTGATTTTGACAACCACAGTTTCATCATTAGCATCATTAATTCCAAATTGAACATGGTAACCCAGTGGATCTGAATTTTTGTCATTATTATTATTTCCTATCCAGCCATGAGACCGTGCTACCAGTTTGTCATTGACTGCCACTGTCGTCAATGGTAAGCCAACGGCAGATTCTTTATAGAAGTCAGCAAAATTAACAGAGAACTTCACATTAAACATCGTGTTATTTTTGAGTTCTTCAACGTGCAGGTATTTAACGTCCTGCTTCTGCATCGTACCATCGTTACAACAAACAGCTTTGTCTAGCGGTGTATTAATTCCCTCAAAGGGCATTTCGCAAACATTCTCAGGAAGCTTGAAAGAGCTGTAATCAGCCCGTTGTTCAACAACAAAATAATGTTTTCCATCATGTTTTTCAACTTTCATGGCCAGTGGTGTGGCACCGCTATTTTCAAAACGCATTCCAAGCTTGGTGAGTTTACTAACAGTTGTCTCGGTACTGTTTGGAGGAAGTGGCAGGGCATGAATCTTATTGGATTTATCCATATACCGGTTCCATTCACCATGAGGTATCAATCTAA
>JAQFVO010000291.1 GCA_027942505.1 Endozoicomonas sp.
TCCATCAGGGCCAGAGGCATTGAGACCTCACCCCAATGCCAGCCTCTTTATTTGGAGAGTGGAAGCATTACTCTTTAAAAGCCGTTGTGGCAATTTTTCTTTGCAATGCAGGGCAAACCATACATAACCCCGGTTTAGATTCCGGAAGGCGCTGACCAAAAATAATATCAACGCTATCATTTTACAGGGTGTTCAGGAGGTGGATCGTGGCTAACCTGATCGTTCGTAATATTGACGAAAAAATCGTCGAAGCACTTAAGGCTCAAGCAGGTAAGAATGGACTCAGCGCAGAGGCCGAACACCGTCGGATTCTTGAATCGGTTCTATTAAAGCCCCAAAAAAAGAGTTTTGCTGAAGCCCTGAAAAGCATCCCCAATGTCGGTAACGATGCTGACTTCGAGCGTCTCGAAGACAGCGGTGATGCTAATGTATTTGATTGATACCAATGTCATCAGTGAAATCCGCAAGAGACAAAAAGCCAACCCCGGTGTTCAGGAATTCTTTAAAGAGGCTACTCAACAGGCATCGCCACTTCATCTGAGCGTGATCACCCTCGGCAAACTCCGCCGGGGCGTGGAGAAAACACGAATTCCGCAGGCTTAACTTTCCTTCAGCCAAGAAGTAGGTCTGCAAGAGACAGAAAGGAGTGTAGTAGGGATGTTAGGAAGGTCAAACAAAAACCAGTCCTTCGGACTGGTCGCTACCTGCGCGGCCCGATCCATCCCACTACTAAAAGTAGTGGGTTTCCCGGGAGGTTTCGATGAAAATGCCATTGATAAAACCTCGGGTTTTTCTTGCCAAATAACAAGAGTTAATTACACTTGTACTTTATCACGTACAGGTATTTGGAAAATAAAATGAATGTGGTTTCCTACACAGAAATGAGAAAAAACCTCAAAGCGGTTCTGGATAGCGTTGTTAATGATGCAACCCACACCGTCATTCACCGGCGTGACGCAGAAGATGCGGTAGTTATGTCGAAAGAAAGTTACGACAGCCTGATGGAAACGCTTTATCTGCTCTCGTCACCTGAAAATGCCCGTCGGTTGAAATCCGCCGCTGAACAATTCAAAGCCAATAAGGGCATCCAAAGGGATCTGCCTGAATTATGAGTACCCCGAAAAAAATCACGTTAAGCTGGGCAGAAGAAGCATGGGAAGACTTCCAATACTGGCTGGACAACGACAAGCCAAAAGCCAGGAAACTAAGAAAGCTCATTAAAGAATGTATGCGTACCCCCTTTGAAGGCACAGGCAAACCTGAACCCCTGAAAGGTAACTTTTCAGGATTCTGGTCGCGCAGGATTGACCAGGAACATCGTTTGGTATGTGCCTACAGTAACGATAACCTGTTTATACTCCAATGCCGCTTCCACTACTGAAACCTTGACGATACAAAAACAACCTTGGAGCCTCGCACTGTCAACCCCGGGGCTGCCGCGCAAGCATCTTACTCACCGTAGAATAATGCAGGCCAAAATAATCGGCAATTGCCTTCTGGGTATAACTGCCGGATGCAAAAGCCGCACAGACCGCTGCCTCGGTAGACTCATTACTCGCCTGGTAAAACCCAAGTGCCCGTGCAGGTTTCCGTTGCTGTTTATGGGGGATTTCAGAAAGCGTTTTTCCGTTCGCCGGCTTGTCAATATATTGCTGCTGATCCGAGACAAACTGATCATCGCCCAGATAAATCTGCTGTTTAAGATGCATCCAGAGATTCATACTCACACCGGCCAGCACAAAAGCAACAAACCGCTCACAGGCTTGTTCACGATGATCGGAAAACTGCAACAACATGGCATCCGTTGCCAGCCAGTCTGGTGAATGCAGTTCACCGAGGGTGTAACGGTAACTGCCCCATAGCCAGTCTCCGGGATGATCGACCATACAAGCTCGAACCGGATTAAGTACCACATAGCGACTCAACTCAAGCAGATAGGCCGACTTATCCACAAGAATCGCTTTGTAACGCCCCTGAAACAAATGCCCTACCCGCCCATAACGACGATTAAACCGTGTTGTATAAACACCATTAAGCTGTCGCATACCCGCCGAAAGATTACCATCTGGCGTTTCCACCACCAGATGGTAATGATTGGTCATCAGACACCAGGAATGAATCACCCAGTTAAACCGGTCACAAACCTCAGCCAGCACATCCAGGAACAGATTGAAATCCACCTCTTCCCGATAAATTGCCTTGCGCTCATTCCCACGGGAAGTCACATGGTAAAGCGCACCCGCATACTGAATCCGTAACGGCCTGCTCATTTTATGCCCCCATCTTATAATCAAGGAGCAATAAAAGTAGAACAGTTTTAATGCTCGTCAAGAATCAAGACCTGACCCCATGACCCTCTGTGACCCCCATCGAACGAGTGGATGATGTATTACGGATCATCTCAGCCCGAAAAGCCACCAGGAAAGAGGTTCAACACTATGAAGAAA
>JAQFVO010000344.1 GCA_027942505.1 Endozoicomonas sp.
CTTTTATTCGTAAAGTCGTTTTTTTCGTTACTTCAACAATAGACGTTCATCTGGTCTGGATAAGTGTTCGTTCGAAGTTGGATCAGAGGATTCAAGGAAGAAACGGATAACGCAATAGAAGGTGTTGTAAAAGGCTCTGAAAAGAAGGGAACCACGAAGAACACGAAGAGCACAAAGAAGAGCTTTTCTCTTCCTTCGTGGCCTTCGTGTTCTTCGTGGTTCAAGGCTTTTATGCTTTTTGCGACAACCTAAAAGTTCTTGAGGTGGACAGCGAGCCTACCATTTCATCTATAGGGGGTAGGGCAGGACCGCGAAGGAAGAGTGCACTCCTTCGTGGTCCCATCTTTAGCTCCAGGAAGCAGATTGCCAAAGGATAAGTGTTAGCTGCGTTTAGTTATCGGTACGTAATCACGCGTTGTTTCTCCCGTATAAAGCTGGCGGGGACGACCGATGCGATAGTTACCGCTGATCATCTCATGCCAGTGGGCGATCCAGCCGGGGGTTCGACCGGTGGCAAAAATAACGGTAAACATCTCGGTCGGAATGCCCATTGCTTTCAGGATGATGCCAGAGTAGAAGTCTACGTTGGGGTAAAGCTTCTTGCTGATGAAGTAGTCATCCTCAAGGGCTATTTTCTCCAGACGCTTGGCAATTCGAAATAGGGGATCATTCTCGAGGCCCAGTTCGGTGAGAACTTCGTCGCAGGTCTGCTTCATCACTTTGGCCCTGGGGTCAAAGTTTTTATATACCCGATGTCCAAAGCCCATAAGGCGGAAAGGATCATCCTTATCTTTTGCTCGCTCAATAAACTCATCAATATTGGCTTCGTCACCAATCTCATTGAGCATCAGCAGTACCGCTTCGTTGGCACCACCATGGGCCGGGCCCCACAGGGCAGCAATACCGGCAGCAATACAGGCAAATGGGTTGGCACCAGAAGAGCCTGCCAGGCGCACCGTGGATGTAGAGGCATTTTGCTCATGGTCGGCATGCAGCAGGAATATGCGGTCCATAGCCCTGGCAAGCACCGGTTTGACTTCATAATCTTCACAGGGGGTGGCAAACAGCATATGCAGGAAGTTGCCGCCGTAGCTCAAATCGTTGCGCGGGTAAACAAATGGTTGGCCAATGGAGAATTTGTAGGCCATGGCTGCCAGGGTTGGCATCTTGGAGATCAGTCGATAGGCGCAGATTTCGCGGTGTACTTCGTTAGTGATATCCAGTGAGTCGTGGTAGAACGCCGACAGGGCGCCAACAACACCGCACATGATCGCCATTGGGTGCGCATCGCGCCGGAATCCGGCAAACAGTGAGCGCATCTGTTCATGTATCATGGTGTGGCGCATGATCGTGTGTTCAAACTTCTCCTTCTCTTGGCGGTTGGGGAGATCACCGTAAAGCAGCAGGTAGCAGGTTTCCAGATAGTCGGAGTGCTCAGCCAGCTGTTCGATGGGGTAGCCCCGATGCAGCAAAATACCGTTATCGCCATCTATAAAGGTGATTTTTGATTCACACGATGCGGTGGAGATGAAGCCAGGGTCGTAGGTGAACAGGCCTTTGGTGGTCAGCTCGTTAACGTCAATGACGTCTTGCCCCATGGTACCGGAGTAAATTGGCAGCTCAAGGATTTGTTCACGGTTGTCGTTCTGGTCAACGATGGAAAGTAGAGCTTTCTTGTCAGCCATATATGGCCTCCTGTCACGCCGTTTGGTCTCGTTATGGTTACTCTAAATTGAAGCTGGTGGAAAAGTGAATAGCTAAAGGAAAAAAGAAAAGTGTGAGCCGCAACCTGTGTGAAAAACGTTCTAACTAGCCTTGGCCGATCCCCTTTTTACGGATTGTCCACTATAGGGTGATTTATTTTTTTGTCAAACGAACTGGTTGTTGTTAAGTCTCGTACTGTGTAGCGTAGTTAGATCACACATGGGCTTACGGATTATCCCTATCTATATGAGTAATTGTAATTATTATTTTGTGTGTGTATACTCCTATCCGGAGCCGCTCAGGTCTTGGTGCAGTACGGCCGTGGCTTTGATCAGGGGGATCGCTAATTTAATAATCTGGCAGCCGTACGTGCTTGCCAATGGGTCCAGATAATTTGGACGTTCTTGCTGATTCTGCTGTGTACGCCACCGTGCCATGGGGTTAATAGAGTGAATAGCAAAAGACCTGTCAATCTA
>JAQFVO010000376.1 GCA_027942505.1 Endozoicomonas sp.
TTGTTGCATTGTTTTTGCTGATTAATAGCTCATACTCATGGTCCGGAATCTTATGCATAGCAGGCTGGTTGTTTTTATCTGGACCAGGTATGGGTTGCTTGACGTCCATGGCCAGCTCATCAGGTTTGGCCTCAGTCTTCTCAGATATGTCTGATTTTTCAGCCTTATCCGTTTTCGGCTCAACAAGGTATACGGTATGCGTTGGTTGTGACGTTATATGACGGTGAAGAGTATTCAGATACTGCTGAGTTGCCTCCCTTTCAGCAGCGTGGTGATTATTTTCTACGTTGTAAAAAGCAGCCGCTGCGCCAGAAATGAAGGTTGATGGCGCCATGGCAGCAAAATTACTGATGGTAAGGCCGGTAAGAAGAAAAGGCGTGCTGACAATTGCACCAACGGCCATGCCGAGGAAGCAGCAGCCGGCGGTCTTCATGGTTTTTTTGTCTTTAGGTATTGGTGCATTTTCAAGATTTGGTGGTGCTGGTAGCGGTTGTTGTGTCACTTTCGATAGATTGTTCATAGGGCCATATTTTCCAGCTAATTCATTAACCAGGGTGCTGGCTTACCTGATTAAGCCAAAATACACCCCATACTCTCCAACGCTTTCATGCGTCGTTTAGTCATTTATTTTTTGGGAAAGTTCCATAAACTATTCGCAGATTCAGAAAATCAGATAACAATGGTCGATTATATCGGGAGAAAAGCGGGGTTTTTCTCGATGCTTTCTTACTGTTTGCAGCGCTGATATTTACTGTTTCTGTCGTATAAAATAATAATACCAAGGGTTCAATTCTGTATTTGAGTCCTCTGAATGTGCTTGCCTTGTGAAACGCCAGGAGTTGTCCTTAAATGTGGCAATTATTTAAAGACAACTCTCGAGGTCCAGCTCAGGACTGCGAATTTCACGACTGTTGCTTCTGCTTTTCGACATAAGCGGCAACTTTCTCAGACGATTGATTGATTTCAGATAGTAGCCAGCCATTCAGGAAATCGCAGATATCGTTACTCCCCTCTCTCTGTTCTCTTTTTGCTATGTCACAAGCATGTCTGATGAGGATCGGGGTGTTGCGGTTAGCTTTGTTTTTCCACGCACTCAGAATGGCGGCGGCAAGATGTACATCGACGCAGGCTGACTGGTAGAGAAAGTAAGCAGGATTGTGCGTCGGATCATGAATATCAATATTGCAGGCAATCAGCGCCAAGGCCACGTCACTCTTACCGGCCGTGACTGCTTCAAAGAGACAATGGCTGAGCTGGGGTACTATACCCTGAATCTGTTGTAGTGTTTTGATTACCTGCTTACTGTTGTCTGTTGTGTCTGCTGTTGACACTGCTTTTTGGAGGACGCTCATGATCAATTGGTGCTCTCTGCCAGAGCAGTCCCAGATCACCGAAATCATGTACTTATGATTGAGCAGAGCGTGCTTGTAGAGCACGGTATCGACATTTTTAGTGATGCTCAGCACTGACTCAACCTTGGCAAAATCACCTTGATCTGCACCAATCTGGACGGCAGCGACCAGAGGGTGCAAGTCTATGTCGTTATCATTGTCGTCCAGGGTAATACCGGCATCGATAAAATGCTGCAGGCATTGGGGGGGTTCGTGTGTGAGCGCGCAATGCACACTGGGGGCCGCACGTACACCAAGGCGCCACAATGTACCGAGTAACTCAGTGTCATGTGATTGAGCCACTTCATAAAGTACCGTGCGTCTTGCATTCAGTGTCGCGCAGTTAATGGGCACTGTGCCGGTCAGCAGTCGGGCCATATCCCATTTTTGTGACTCGATGGCCTGTAGCAAGGCGCCAGTGGTGACGTTTCGGGTCTCGTCAGTTATCAGCCCGGGGTCAGACCAACTGTCCAATACCATTTTGACCAGCGCAGGACAGCAAGTGGACACAGCCAGTGTGAGAATTATTTGCGCACTCTCGACGGTAACGACCCGTTGCGCCCCACTCTTTACAGAGGCCTCGATAGCCCAATCGATACCCTGGATAGTCATCTGGCAAGTTTTAATGGTACTTGCATGTTCAGCAATGCGCCTCTCAATGGTGCTGGACTGGCTGGTATCGTCAACAAAGTCATCTTCGTCTTCCATATTCATTGCCAGCTCTTGATCGTGCCGGGTACGTTCATTAACGGCCTCAGCCATGTGTTGCTGTGCAACATTCAGCTCATTCAACGCATCGCTCCTGATTTGCAGAGCCGACACCAGATACTTGCCGATATTGATGATGCCGGTTTGCTGTTCAGCACTGATCAGGACATCGAAGACGTGCTGGTTCTTGTTGGTAATGGCTTTGTCAATCAGCTCAGCGATCAGTTCATCACTGTTTTTCCTTGGGTTACAGTCGTTAAACGCTCTGATTAAAGCGGTGAATGCCTCAAACTCCCTGGCGCTTGCAGCCTGATACATATCACCAACGATATTGGTCCAATGACGGGTTATGGCGGCAACCATCTCAGCGTTACCCTTGATCGCCGTCATCAGCAAAAAGGATGTGGCAGATGGACCAGCTAAACCCACCCCGGCTTTGAGAAAAGACTGCGTCAGTTTGGGGTCGCAATCGTTAAAGGCTTGTAGATAGGCAATGTCAGCGCTGACGGTGTTGCGATGGCTCTGTACCATTGTTTTGATGGCGTCGACATTGTCACTTCTGGCCGCACACATCAGCAGCTGACGGAAAGCCGGCCCGTCTGTATCGGCCACTGCGATCAGGTGACCCAGGGTATCATGGTCATGCTGTTCGAGGGCGGTGCTAATGGCTGAGTTGATGTCGGGACTGCCGCTGGCCATAACCAGTGTGGATACCATGGGTTTATTGCCCAGTTCTGCGGCAATGGACAGTGCACTGGCACCAGTGTCTGTCAACTGACCCAATGCTGCCCCGTGGTCGAGCAGTAATTGAACCAGCTCCGGCTCACCTTTGCTGGCTGCACCGTGCAGCAGGCTCCAGCCAGAATTAGAACTGAAATTGGCGCTGGCCCCGAGCTGTAGCAGGCTGGCCAGCGTTACTGTATCACCGTCGTTGATCAGTCTCATCAGTACCTCGCCTACCTGATAAGGCTTGATCTGCATGATGCGCTCAACGGCCTGCCTGCCATAGTCTTTGTCGTTGACAGCCTTTTGCAAAACGCAGGCCATATCGCTGATCTGCTGGGCCTCACTGTCGCAGGCTTTGATCAGACAGCGCAAGGTCTGTTCGTCTGATTCCAAGGCTGCATTGTAGATCATGCCAGGGCGGTACCCGGGGTCACCAGCAAAGGTAAAAATAGCGTTGACTATCTCTTCATGACCATTGCCAGCAGCAATAA
>JAQFVO010000509.1 GCA_027942505.1 Endozoicomonas sp.
ATGGCCAACGGCTCGCCGGCAAAATGGCCGTTGACTTCATCAAGCAACTGCTGCATCCCTTCAGCGACGGAACTTTCTGGTTTTTTCATCAGGGCGCAAAAGCTGTTTCCCAGAGGCCGTTCAGCAACACCACTGTTTGCTTCGGTCTGGAGCCTGAGGATCAGGCCAGTAACGATCTTGACCTTTTGCTCTTTGCTACGCCCATGGCGGCTATCCACCGGTAGCCCACAGTCATCAAAATCTTTTTTCAGGTTACTCAAATTGAAGGATTTCGTACCTTGCTGGTGTTCCGCTCTTCTGCACATACGCTCAGCGATGCTCTCAACTGCCTCACGATCCTTGTCTCGCAGGAAACTGTCAATAGTGCTTAAACTGATGGTCCAACGATCAAACTCTGCTGCACTGGCACTTTCACCGGCATGACTGTCATGAAATTGAGAGTGGGATACAGCAGCGCTCTGGACAGGAATGGATGGCAGATTCATGGCAAATATTCCCTCGACTTTGTTGAAGTCAGGACAACGTCAGTTCATTCGCCACTGTCACGCTGGCCTTGTCTGCAAATCTATGGATTCAGCAGACAGAACACTGAGTTTCTACACCAGATAAAGTTCAGCCAATTAGATGATTTAATCATTACCAGAGATTTTTGACACCTCCCCGCCTTATCCGGCCGGGTGGGGCCGCCGAGGCCGCGCAGGCGAGGGTTCTTGGATCGCTCCAACCTTCCTGCTTCGTCACGCCTTCTTCAGGAGGCTGTCTAAATTTCGTGTGAAGCTAGAAAAGTCGGCCATTACGTATTCATGAAGACCGGTGATGAAGGAGTTAAGATCATTAAGGACCCCGAGAGACTTTTTCGCTTCGTTCAGCTGACGATTTAATACCTCCCGCCGCTCCACCAGCCGTGAACGCTCTTCATCTCCCACAAGACTCAATTCACTGAAACATTTGGATAACTGGGCAATTTCGCGTTCCATCAACTGTATATCCCTGCCGTTCTCTATATTGACTTCTTCCAGTTTATCCAGACGATGATGAAGATCTTTTACCTGTAGCTCCTGAAACTGCCTCCTGACCTCGGTGAATTTACCGGCATAGTGTTCAAGCCCCACCGCTTCTAGACTGGCCAGTTCCGCATTGATCTCCTGCATCTGATTTCGACACTCCGTTATCTGATCATCGCCCCATTGATCCCCTGTCAATCGTTCAATATGAGCACTCAGATACGCCAGTTTTGTTCCGA
>JAQFVO010000626.1 GCA_027942505.1 Endozoicomonas sp.
AGATGGCATAATGCCACAGCTTAGTGAGTTGCATTTGTGATCAGCTGAATGTACTTGCGAAGTTTTTGTCAGGAGTCATTTATAGAAACAGAAATTTTTATCCTCAATTTCTCGCAATCCTCGCTACGGGCACTATTCCCGGACAGCCTCCCAGTGTCTAAATATTTTTCTAATAAATTAATTAACAACATTATTTGCTGGTCTGGAATTTGAATCGGTGTCAATGGAACTTGGTGATAGGGAAAATAATTCTGCATAAAATAGATCTTCAGGTGTTTGTTATGTCTCCAAATGCGTTGCCCTGTGGTGAGTCTTCAATTCGATGTTCAAGGGAAAGGCTTTCGATGATTGCCTGCACACACCTTGATATTGAGAATATGGAGGACAAGTTATTTTCCGGTCGATCCGTTTGTGCTGCAACCATCAGAGAATGTCTGGAATCCCAGCGCTCAACACAATGTCAGTGTGATCAATTACTTCCCCAGGGTGATGAGACCAGCCTTTCATCGCTGGATGCTGGCGTCAGAGAAGGCTCAGTTGACATCAATGCCCGCAAGGTTGTGGTACACAAATTCCTTGAAAGCATTAACGACCGGGAGCTGACGCTGATTATGTACTGGGACAGTCTGGCAAGTCTGGACGATAAAACCACGACCACCCGATTAACCTGGTTCCTGAGGCACGGGTTTGATATCAATCAGCCAGTAGATGACCGGGGAATGACTTTGCTGCACTTAGCATGTCGGCGACCGCTGATTGATAATGATCGGCTTCTTTGTCACCTTGAATACCAGAAAGCCCTTCTGGACAATGGAGCAAGACTGGATGTTACCGACAGTGAGGGCAATAGCCCTTTGCACATCATCGCTCGGGCAGGCTGTCTGGCAAAGGTCCTGGATACATTGCTCAAGAGTGCGAATGGGCGTCCGGAGATTATTGATGCGGTGAATCATCGTGGTGAGACTCCTTTGTCCGTTGCCCTGGGATCACCATGGCTAGGAAAAGCGTTACTGCTGCTGCAAGCGGGGGCATCTGTTCAAAAAAGTGCGGCAAGCGAAACAAGCCCGCTTTTCAGCTTGATAGATCAAGCAAGTGCAGTCGTATGGAGCATAGAGCTGCTAGTTCAATACGGGGCTGACATCAATGAAGTCCATGAAGGAAGGGTGCCATCCCATGAGCTGGTGAGGCAGTTCAACCTGCACAGCCTGCACAAGCCGTACTCAGCGTTGATGCGTCTGATTGAAGAAGGCGTCCCGTTGAACAAAGTGGATATCTACGGTGAAACATTACTTACAAAAGTGTTTGCACTGCACGTCGATGTGGATGAAAAATCCTGGGTGTTCTTGACCCGGAAGGATAAAGCATTCGTCGCCAGAGACATTTTGGCAGGCTGGTACAAGTATAATTTTCCAGAGCATATTGAACGACTTGAGGGCGCTATCTCAGACAAATGTATTGAGTCTTATGAGGCTGACCTCAGTATGCTTCTGGAAACCTGCGCCGATGCCTTTTACCTGATTGATCATACCGTTGACATTATCGGTAAGCGGCTGAATCAAGCCAACATG
>JAQFVO010000641.1 GCA_027942505.1 Endozoicomonas sp.
TGATTCCCCCTTTTGGTACTAACTCAGAATGTCCTATCTGCTTCAAACCATTTGATGATCGCGGGCAACCTTCTTCAGGGTGTCTTTTTTTAGCGTGCGTTCTGCCTCCTTGGCACGACGGTTGGCCTTCCAGAACGCATTCCCTGTATCTTCTATTTCTTCTGCCAGGCGTTGCTGTTGGCTGGCCAGGTTGCTGCTGGATAGGCCGGCGCTTTTCAGGCTCTGGCGTAACTGATCCAGGCGGCTGCGCTGACTCTGAAACTCCCGGTTAGCCCCTGCGACTGTCTTTCTCGCCGTTTCCAGATCGCTGGCCAGCTTCCGTGTATGTTTCCGGGCACCGTCATAGCTACTACGCAGGGCTTTGACCCGTTCCTCCTGCTTTCGGAAGGTTTTGCTGGCCTCGCTGGTCTGTTTTGCGGTCGCCGCCACCGCATATCGCAACGCTTTGGACGACTTCCTGGCCTCCTCCAGCTGACCGCTGGTTTTGATTAGCTCGCGCTGCTTTTTTTGTAGCTCACGGTTAGCTGAGGTGACGGTTTTCTTGACCGCAGCCACGGCCTGACGTAGTTCTTTGGCCGGCTTTTTGGTGGACGCCAGTTTCGCTTGCAGCTTATCCAGTTCGGCCTTTTGCTTTTGGTAGGCGACATTTGCCGTTTCTACTGCCTTTGTTGCGCCAAGCTCGGCTCGTTCCAGGCCACGAATGGGCCTTTCCGCTCTGGCTAGCTGCGTTGATAGCCTGGCCAACGCACGTTGCTGTTTCTTGTATTCGTTGTTGCTTTCGGCCAGGATGTTTGACGCTTTTTCAAAGCGTTGCTCAAGCTCCTGGGTTGGCTTGATGGACTCCCGATATTCTTGGGCTAATTCCTTAACCTTATCCTCAGCCTCACGAAAGGCTTTGCCGGTCTCCCGCACTCCTTTGGTCTGACTCTGAAAGCTGTTCAACAGGGCTTGTTGATTTTCCAGCTTCGCCAGATCATCCTTTAGCGCATCGGCCTCGGCGCTAAAGGCCTGCAATGAGTCGGCAGACTTTTTCACCTTGCCTGACAACGCATCCTTCGCCTTCAGGACTAACTGAATTGCTGACTGTTTTATCGAGGCCATGGTCTTTTATCTAAAAAAAACCCCACCGGAAGGCAGGGTAAAATGGAGGAAGTGAAGCAAACCTTTATCACTGCGCCAGATCGATCTGCATAAAAGTGCTGAGACCGGAGCTAGTGATCGAGGTGTCTGCCAGTACGTCCAGCTCCAGTGGGATACTGGCGAAATCGTCGGAGATAAAATCAAGATTCTGAACCGGCGAGAACTTTACCCGATGCACCCGGATGTTAAACGCCTTGCCGTCCTGGGCATCGTTCAAGCCCTCCATGAACAACACGAACTCCTTACCGGATTCGATCAATGCCTGCACCATGTTCGAGGCCAGTGGCGTGTAGCTCACTTTCACACCCTGGTCGTCAATACCGCCACCGCTAAGAACAACGATCCCTGCCTTGGTCAGCGTGTAGTCATCGCCTTCGACCAGCGTGGTATCCATGCTGTCCTTAACCGTAACGGTCTTACTCATATCAGGCATCTTATTAAACGGAATCAGCTCATTGCCCACACCGTGGCTGACATGCGCTTCATCAGTAATCGCCACGGTAGACCCAGCCTTGGCCGATCCGCGCAGTGCCATCGCCAGGTTCTCGGCGGTAAAATCGTGCGCCGTCAGACTGGCAGAAATGGAGGAAATCCGGCTGAGGGTGTTGCGGTTACCGCCACCACCTAGATAGTTTTTCAGCTCTTTTTTATCTTCCTCAAAGCTGAACTGGAACTGACTGACGTTGCCCACCGGCAGCAGTGGGGCTGAATTATCCGCAGGCTTGATATAGATGCTTCCGGCACCGATAAAACTACGATCCGTTGTGGACATGGATTATCTCCTGTAAGAAAGGTTGGGGGTTTTAGCAACGCCAGGACTGGCGATTCAGAGGACAACGTCGATGTTCAGTTGCAGGTCAGCAAACGACAGATGCGCCCGGCTGGGAGCAATATCAAACTGGGTTTCGCTGACCGATACGTTCCGGGCTTCAGGCGTAAACCTCTGGCCGGTATTGAACAGCTCACGGATGGAGCGGGTTAAATTCAACAGGGTATAGGTGGTGTCCTTGTTGGTTTTGGCCACTGCACTGATATTGAAGGCCATCCGGTACTTGGCTCGCTGTCCTTGCCGCTGCTCTTCGTTGATGGATTCCAACTGCACCAGAATGGCTGGAAGGTTCAGATCTTTCTCTTGCCCGGTAGCGGAATAACCCAACAGCGTATTAGACGACACTTGTTTTAGATGTGTTATCAGCTTGTCAATAACCTGTTCTTCAGGACTCGATGTTGAAGGCATAGTTCAACTCCTGATGCAGCAGTTCGGTAAAGCGCCGCACCAAATCTGGCTGTAACCGTTTCAGGGAGGACTCCGCTTCCTGATGAATTGACTCGGTTTTTTTGACAATGGGTAAACCCATCCACATCCAGCGCCCGGACACTTTCGACTTACGGTATTTATGGCTCCAGTCCTCCGTCCGGTTCCAGATCAGATCCTGGCTGGTATTGTGTGGTTGCATCAAAAAGCTGCTGCGGTAAAAACGTCGGTTGCCCACGGTCACGCCCCGGTCGTTCTGCCGGGCCTTGCCCAGGTGATGTGCACTTACCTGATTGGTGCCGATCCAGAGCGTCAGATAGCGTTGGTTACTTACGCCCTTGTTCAGCCGCACCTTGATGCGTCGCAGATTTTTTAATGCCTTCTGCGTGATCGCCAGCCGTTTGGCTAAATCACGGTATACCTGCCGCTCTGCCCACCGGCTCAGCTTGCGAACGGCCCGGTTAATGACCTTTTCGGTCTTCTCCGGCACCTGCCCGAACAGCGACAGCAGTTCCTCAATATCCCCACTGACTTCCTGTTCAATGAGCATAAATGTTCCATTTGGCTAATGAGCCATTGTCTTTTATTTTCCGGTCAATATCGTACGTCTGTCCGCTAGCCTGGACCGTTGCACCGCGTGTGATAGGCACAGCACTGTCTACTGTCAGCACGGTAATTTCCCCCTGTATCGCGTCGTATTTGCCCAGCTCGACCACCTCGGTCTTGATGATCCCGAGCTCTTGGCGGGTTGAACCGTCGGCCAGAGTCAATAGAACGGACTGCCCGAATGTCTGCAGGATTGAGTGACCCAGTTGTTGGAAAGCCTCATTCATCCGGGCAGCCTCCAAAGCGTGAAAACGAGACTGGCCCGAAGGCCAGCCGGTGGGGGGTTAGCTCATGGTGAGCTTGATCACCGCCCGTGGTTTCAGGTTGATCGGCAGCGGGTTTGATTGGGTGTGAATGATCACGCCCTTATCAAAATCCATAACCTTCTGCTTGGCGTAGCGAGGCAGGCCAATCGTGTTGACGGTTTCAATGAAATCCGCCGGAGCAAACCAGGTCTTGAAGATGTCCGCCCCCTCGGGATAGAGGTAAGCTTCATTGGCGGCAATGAACGGTTGGCCGCTGACATTACCCCGGTACTCTTCCCAGTTGATATCCGCAAAGCGGAACCCGGCCTTGGGATCGTTACGCAAGGCTTCTCCATCCATCCAGCGCTGGTAGGCTTCCTTGGTGGACTTGTGATTGACGATGCCATCGTAAAAGTCCGCACCACACAGTGCTCGCAGGCCACTGTACGGCTGTGCCCCCAGAGCCTCGTCTACCAGCCTGCGTACCTTGACCGCCTGCGCTCGCACGTCGGTGGTCGTGCTGCTGAACTTGAAATCATGGGTCTGCTGAGTAACGCCAAACTCATCAAACAGGTTGTAGAGCACCGAGCTGCCATCGCCATCGAGGATCTCCCCCTTGAGCGCCCCCATACGCAGAAATTCCAGCGTTACCTCGTGGTTGCCGACCATTTGTGCCAGCCGTTGATTGACCACCGCCTGAACCCCTTGCAGGGCATCCTCGCTGCCGAACTGACGGACGTTTTGCACCTCTACAGACAAAATGGTGCTGTCATGGGGAATGTGCGGAATCACGAAGCTGCGCATCTGGCGTTTCTCACCCACAGCCTGGGTTGCCGGTGCACCGCGCTCAGAAGATGGCAGCAGTCGCAGGATGCCGTTGACACTTTCAACGACAGCAGTCGTAGTAGTGATCCCGCTCTCCTTGAACAGGCTCAGCTCACCCAACCGACCCGGCTTGTAATCCATCTGGTTAATGGCAGCGGTCAGGCTGGATAGGCTGAACGCATCGTCATTGAAAATATCCATAAAGGCCATGCTATCTCTCCCTGAATAGAGAACGTGTTAACGAAAATTTGTCGAAAAGGAGGGGGTAATCAAACGTGGCGAGAAATAATATCCAGACCGGCCAGCTCATTAAGGGCAGCCTCCTGTTGCTCCTCGGTGACCCCGTCAGGCCATACCAACAGGCTGCCCACCACCTCGGCCAGCCGGGCGACAATCACCCCGTCACCGCCGGAGGCATCGGTAGTCACCGCCGCATACAAAATACCGGCTGCATTTTCTGTGCCGTCAGCTGCGGCAGGATCGAGCGCTTTATATCTGCCAGAGGCGGTCTCCCGGGCGACTACGGTGCCTGGCTTAAGCATCAGGTTGGCAGCAAACGACACCTGTTCACGGCTGATGCTGTTGTTGCCTTCAGACACCAGAAACTCTCCGGTATACATTCCTTCAGTTTTCATTGTTAAAGTCCTTTTGACAGGGGTAAGGTTCAAGCACCATTGCGCTTGCGGTAAATAGCCTGCGTGTCGATAGCCACGGAGGTTTTCGGTAAGCCCTGCTGATTGGGAGACAGCGTGTTATTGATTGGCTCATCATCGCTGGTCAGCAGGTCAAACAGGGCATTGCGGACGTCGTCCACGGACTTGTTGGCCTGGATAAAGCCCTGGGCCTTGTCCGCTTGCCGGGCTGTAACACAGAGGTTTTTGATTTCCCCGAAGGTGGCTAGACGGTTTTTCACCTCATCCTCAGTCAGTTTGTCACGCAGAAACGCCTCGGTTTTCTCCGGATAGCCCGCCTCGTTACACAGAGCAGCGATGGCCACAGCATTAATTTCAGGCGTCTCATGAGCTGATGCAGGCGGTTCTTCTTGCACTTGCTCTTGCCTGTTTTCCGGCGGTTGACCAAACCCGTCAGGAGCATTGGTGAAGCGGGAGAGGTCGAAGCAGGCAGCGGCCTTCACCGGCTCATCAATCTGATCTACCAGCCCCATATCCAATGCCTCCTGCGCCGTGAACCAGGTTTCGGCATCCATCAGGGCTTTTAATTCGTCGATGCTCTTTCCGGTCCGGGCGGTATACGACACAGCAATACTGTCAGCGATCTTGTCCATCACCTCGGCGGTCTTGCGCATCGACTCAGCATCACCGGTGGCCCAGCCGTAGGGGTTATGGATCATCATCATGGCGTTTTCCGCAATGGTGACGCTATCCCCGGCCATAGCAATGACGCTGGCAATACTGGCTGCTAGTCCCTCGATGCTGATATGCACGTTAGCCTTGTGCAGCCGCAGGGCGTTATAAATGGCGATGCCTTCGAACACCATCCCACCCCGGCAGTTGATCCGCACGTTAATCTCCGGAGCGTCCATCGCCCGGATTTGATCCACCACGCTTTGCGCCGACACGCCCCACCAGTCATCAATGTCGTCATAGATAAACAGTTCCGGGGTTTGGCCCGCCTCATTCCTGAAGCTGAACCATTGGCGGTTATGACTCATCACGGTCGTCCTTTTCGTTAAATGGAATGAGTGACTCCTTTTCGGATGCCCTGGCGTCGCTGTCGTATTTCAGCTCCAGGCCATCGGAGCGTCGGTTGTCAGCAGAAATTTCCTCATCAATCTGCTCACTGTCGTAACCCTGCTCGCTGACTACCTCGGAGCGCGACTTGAAGCCGGAGCGCACGGCCATTTTCTGCGCCTGCATATCCTGAACCGGGTGCATATACGGCCAGCCGTGGGCAATCCATTTCACTCGGCGGTAGGCTCCGGGATTCTTGCCATAGTCAGGAATAGCGACTGAGCCACTGAGGACCGCCATATCCAGCCAGCGGTTCCAGACCGGCCGGCAAAACTGAAAGATAATCTGGTTATGCTGGATTTGCTGAATGCGCCGGCGGAACTCGTTCAGAATCAGTCGTAAGGCCCGGTCGCTGACCCCGGCCATATCGCCAGAGAGCAATTCATAGGGCAGGCCGATGCCGGCAGCGATGGCCATTAGCTGCTGTTTCATAAAGTTCGGGTAATCAGCAGCGGTGCCTGGCGGGTTGTTGAACTCCACTTCCTCCCCCGGAGCCAGCTCCTGCATGGTGCCCGGTTCCATAGCGACCATAGGAAGACCATTGTCGCCAAACACCAGCGGTTTACCGGTCAATGGATCAATCGGTTCCTGTTCGGGGGATGGCTTTTTGATAAAGCCGGTAAACAGGTTGGCGATCTCCTGGCGAAGCAGGGTGGCATCATCAAACTTGTCTAGGTGATAGAGCCTGACCAGCGTCTGGGTTAACAGAGGCTGGCCTCGCAGTTGTCCCGGTCGTAAAACCTCAAAAATATGCAGGACATTCTCAGCCTGAACCCGAACCAGTCTGGTGCTGTCAAAGGCAAACTCTGCCGGATGCTCCCGGTGAAAGTAATAGGCGACCCGTTTGCCCAGCTTATTGAACTCAATCCCCGCCTTAATCACATGGCCATTATCCAGTGTCTCGTTATAGCTGATGGGGACAAACTCGGATTCAAGCACCTGCAGTTGCAACGGCACTGAAAGCCCGTCCTCCTGGCGACGTGGACGCAGCCGAACAAAACACTCACCACCTTCAAACATGGCACGGGTAATCAGCGATTGCTGTCCGGTAAAACTCAGCAGGCCATCAGCATCCGACTCATCCGACCATTGCAGAAAGAGGTTTTGCAGCTGCTCTCGCAAACTATCGTCGTCAACCAGTGACTTGGGCGTGATACCCCGACCAATGACATTGCTGACCAGCTTCTCCAGACCACTGCTGGCCCAGGGATCATTGCGGATCGCTGCCCGGGAGCGGTTAATGAGTTTGGACAGGTCAGTCGTCAGCGCGGTATTGGCTGACAGCCCCGCCCGGTGCATACCAGCTTTTGGTGCGCCGCCCGATATCGGCAGCGGTATAGGCTGAGTTTTGGAAACGACGAAACAGGTTGGTGAGCAATCCCACGCTCAAACTCCCTTGGATGAATAAATGCCGTATTGCTTCGGACG
>JAQFVO010000676.1 GCA_027942505.1 Endozoicomonas sp.
ATCAGCCATTTTGTTGACCGAATCGACACTGGTCAAGCTCACCTTATGGCGGATGTAAAGGAGATCGGCAAGGTGATGCCAGCTTTTGATGCGACAGCCATCTTTGACCAGGTAACCCAATAACGACGTCTGCTCGACGAAGTTCTCAAACCTCAGGTCACTTTTTTTTATGGTATTGACGATGCGCAAGAGCGCCCCCTCAAAGCGTCCCCGATCCTCAATATCGCAGCGCCGAAGCAGGTCAGCTGACACCTTGAACGCACTGACCAGATGGTCAATATTCTTGTCTGTCTGGTACAACTGCAAGCAGGTCATGGCGATCCGATCATCAATGCCATCTCGTGCACGCTGATCAGTCAGCATCGCCTTGACACGGTGATACTCGGCGTACGCTGCCTGGTACGCACCATGAAGGGCAAGCAGGTTAGCCTTTTTGTAACCCAGATAGGCAAGCCTGAAACAGGTATTCGTCAGGCTACTGATCCCGGCATCGCACTCCCCAGCCAGGAAATACCACTTGGCCAGCTCAATGACGCCTTGCTCCCGATGATATGGGTCCAGGGCCCACCCTCCGGAAAAGGCGTTCTGGCAAAACTGCAGATTTTCCTGAATCCGTTGCCGGGGCCTTTTGCGGATTTCACAGTCCAGGCGATGAAATACTGACTGTCTGAACAACAGCTCCAGCCGTGCCTGCTCCTTTCGCATGGTTAAATCCGACGAATCGTAGAGTAGGAACGAAGGCTGGTAGTCGCTCATAAACTGCTCGCACCTGGCCAGCGTCGACGTCAGCATGCTCTCGTATTGACACCAGACTTGGGAAGTCAGGGTGCGGTTACGTCTGAGCGACATTCTTTCACAGTTCCCCAGCACGGTTTCAAGCAGGGTCAGACGCAATTCAAAAGCCTTGTGCTCCAACTCAGGCCAGCGTTGAAGGTGTTGCAGCAGCCCCTGGAGCAGAGTAGTGGCTCGCTCATCCCCCAGGTTATAACTCAGATGTTTACGAAAGCGGACCGACCACCTGGCAACCGATTGCCACAAGCCGAGCAACAATCCAGTCGTCTTCAGGTCAGGACTGTTCACAACCTTAATGACGCTCTCAGTGACACATGCGTAGCAGACAATCAGCCGGTGCTGCTCATCGCTCTTCGGGATGACATAAAGCCGACTTTCCAACCAGGAAAAAATGGCACAGACGCCTGCCTTGAGGTCACGCAGATTCTCCCGTTGATGGTTGCACTGGCTCTTCCCCAGTTTTTGCACAGTGGCATAATAAAACTTTTCCATCCACGACCTGCCAACTTGCTGATGCAAGTTGTGGATCAAGTCAATCTTCTCGTGGAGTTTGAACAGATAGGCCATGGATGAAAACAGGTTGCAACGATGGCGCATGGCCACATCTTTCCAGCCCAGTCTGGCCATCCAGTGCTCATCCTCCCGGAAAATTTGGGCAAGCAGTTCTGTTATTGCCGTGCGCAGCTCACCGTGTTTAAGGGATACAAAAAACAGAATACTGATGAAACGCGCACCCAGCATTTTCACAAACCCCGGCACCGAGTGCTCAAATATCAGCGACAGAAAAACGGTATTCACCGACACCTCAGACTCGGACAGCATCACTTTGAACGGGTCGACCAGAAAAACAACATCGTCGACTTCCCAGGTGGCGTGCGCCCCCCTGGTCATCATGCGATGAAAACGCTGAAAATCATCCCTGGTGATACTGGCTAGCAGCCAGAATTGATATTTCATCTGACAGGTGTCAAAGGATGCCCAATCCACTGCACCGAGTCGTTC
>JAQFVO010000699.1 GCA_027942505.1 Endozoicomonas sp.
GCGGGTAGCGTCCTGAAATGTGGAAATTATTTAAAGACAACTCATTAATTGCTACTTCCCTCAGAACTTCCGGGAAATAAAGTGAGTAAAAGTCCTACACCTGCCAACAAAACGCTGATTGATTCCGGGCAACCTGGTCCGTTGCCAACCGACAACAAAGAACCGTCCCTGTTTGGTGGCGCCTGTATCATTGCCAGTGTCTGTGTCGGGGCCGGAATGCTGGGGCTGCCAATTGCCGGGGCCGGGGCCTGGACGTTCTGGTCGATTCTGACCATTACCATTACCATGCTGGTCATGACCGCCTCGGGCTGGATGTTGCTGGAGGCATTCAAACACTATGATCTGAAAGTCTCCTTTAACAGCGTTACCCGGGACCTGTTGGGGAGAAAAGTTAACTTTATCAACAATATTACCGTTTACTTCGTTGCCGGCATCCTGCTCTACGCCTACATCACCTCTTCAGGGCTTGTTGTTCAACAGCTGCTGGGCCTGAACAGCAACATCGCAGCCATCATATTTGTACTGTTTTTTTCTGCCCTGATCTGGCACTCCACAAGGGCAGTTGACCGTGTCTCCGTGATTCTGGTCACCCTGATGGTGTTGAGTTTTACCTTTGGGGTTTCCGGCCTGGCCGCCAGTGTCGATATGGCCGTTCTGTTTGATTCCATCGGGACGGATGACCGTTATGCCCCTTACGCTATGGCCATGCTCCCTGTGGCTCTCACCTCCTTTGGTTATCACCACTCGGTGTCGTCCATGCGGGCCTATTACGGTGACGAGAACAAGGCCGGATATGCCATTCTCGGCGGCACTTCGATCGCCCTTGCGCTCTACGTGTTTTGGCTGATCAGCATTTTTGGCAACTTGCTCCGCTCTGACTTTGGTACCGTGATTGCCAGGGACGGAAGTGTGGATGTGCTGTTAAACGCCCTGGGCTCAGCAGTTGTCTCCCAAAACGTGACCAATGCCCTCAATATTTTCTCAATGGCAGCCATCGTCTCTTCATTTGTTGGCGTTGGTCTTGGTTTGTTTGATTTTCTGGCAGACTTGTTCGGGTTTGAGGACACCCGCGCAGGGCGCACGAAAAGCTGGCTGGTGACGTTTATCCCCCCCTTGCTGCTGTCACTGCTGTTTCCCTTTGGCTTTGTGATTGCCATTGGTTACGCTGGCGCTGCGGCAACGGTATGGGCGTGCATTATCCCGGCATTGCTGGTGCACAAGTCCCGAAAAAGACGTGAGCAGGGCACGGGCTATAAAGCACCGGGAGGTCCGGTGATGATTTATCTGACCGTGGCGTTCGGGGTGTTAACTGCTGCTTTTCATTTTCTTTCCATGTTGGGGAAAGTGCCGGTGTTCCATGGCTGAAAGGTAAATCAGGATAGAATAAATCGCTTACTTTTCCCCGGCCCGGATATTTCATAAACGTGCTCCCGCTCTCGCTTGTCCTTTGCCGCTCTGAGGGAGTTTTGCTCAGTCGACCGTACTCCGGCGCTCCCTCACAAAATCCCTTAGAGCAACAAAGTCCTGCGCAAGATTCGGGGTAGTTAATGAAATATCCGGGCGTGTCCTTTTCCTTTCCTAAACCTTACTGGTAACTCTTGCATATTTTTGTTTGATCATTTTCCTGGTAACCGGCGATGACTCCTCATCAGAGTCATTTGTGAATCGGAATATTCGGCTGCCGTCAGGAGCAAAACATACCCTGCCCTGATAACCGGACACTTCACCATACATGACTTTTCGGGGAGAAGATCGTAAGCACTCTGCCAGCTGTTCGTCCTGTGCGCGAGGACCACTTGTATCACCCCTCGCCCTTTCTCTATCCGAATCAGAATGCATATCAAGTAAGCGAACACGATCACCGGATCCTTCGCTGAGGAGTCTTATATCCTTGCAATGCAGGCCATGCTCATCAAACACCTCACATAAATTTTGCCAGCCTGATTCGTAATTCAGAATCTCAGGTTTGAAAATCTGATAAATCACCCCTCCGACGAATACCCCAAGTCCTGAAACTAAAGCCAGGGTGCTTGTAGTCATGGCACTAGCCAAGGCTCCCACCGTCAACCCGGCAATTAAGCCTACTCCAAATGGGCGGTGTTTATGACAACTGGTACAATATTTCTGGCTACCGGTACCCCATGTTGGAGCACCTATATAAAGTTTTTTCAGATTGATGGAACTTTGCTTTCTCTCTTCGAGCGTGATGATTCTTTCAGATAAAGCTAATTTTTTTCCATCATTTGCCAACTGATTGAGAATGGCGTCACGCCCTTCAAAACCACCCGACAATTTGCGATAAAAACGGCGGAGGTAGAGAAGAGCTTTTTTTAACTCTGTTTTAGCTTTTTCGTTATCAACAATGATTACCCGTTGCTTTACTCCGTTAGTTCCGTGATAAGCCCCTTCAATGAGTGCAGGCCGTTGAGTAGAAACAATAAATTCAACATGCGCTGCGTGAAAAGCCGTACCCGGGACGTACACACCAGTTTGTGGATTCATATCACCACCTCTTGTCTAAACTCCATGCATCATAAATTTGGCAATAAACCCTTGACTGATAAACGGGAAGCTTTCAAAACACCTACGCAAAACCAGTACTTTCTTAAGAAAGGTTCAATGATATTGACAATGATTTGGCAATATCATCCCCAGGCTTTTCAAAACCAAACGAAACAAATTGAACATAACAAAGCACCTGCCCCCGATTCTCTGACCACCTGAAGCTTGACGCAGATCAACAAACGAATGCGGCAGATCGTTAGGATAGGCCATCAGGAAAATTACCGCATCAAAACCCTAACGGAGTTGGTTCATGGAGCAGAAAATTAAATTACCTTCTATGGGACAAGTGTTCCTTGTTCTGGGTACCTTTCTGGTGCTCGCCTTTGCGTTTACTGCCAAACTGAACCTGCCTATTCAACTGGCACTGTGTCTCGGCTGGTTTCTGGCTATGGGCCTGGGCATAAAACTTGGTCATCAGTACAAAGACCTGGAAGCGGCTGCCGCCGAAGGCATTTTCAAGGGTACCGGTGCTATTTTGATCCTGGTGGCTGTGGGCGCCCTGGTAGGTACCTGGATTGCCGGTGGTATCGTGCCTTCCATCATTTATTACGGTCTGAAGACTATTCATCCGTCCATCTTCCTGCTGGCCACCCTGGTGATCTGTTCCATGACAGCCCTGGCTACGGGGACGTCCTGGGGGGCTGCCGGTACTGCCGGTATCGCCATGATGGGTATTGGCCAGGGTCTGGGCGTTCCTGCACCGGTAACCGCCGGTGCGGTGCTGTCCGGCGTCTACTTTGGTGACAAACTCTCGCCCCTGTCTGACAGTGTTATCCTGGCCTCGTCCATGTCTGACGTTGAGATCGTCGATCACATCAAGGGCATGCTGCCAATCAGTCTGACGGCCTATGTCCTGACTGCCCTGGCCTTTACCCTGTACGGGCTGCAGTTCGGTGGCAACGCTGATATGGCCCAGGTTCAGGAAGTGATCAACCTGATGGATGCCAACTTCAATATCTCCGTCATGGCCTTTGTCCCGGTACTGATTGTGCTCTTCCTGCTGGCCAAAAAATTCCCCTCTTACCCGGTCATCATGCTTGGTGCCGGCCTTGGTATGGTCTGGGCAACACTGTTCCAGGATCGTACCGTGATTGAGGCGCTCAGTGCACTGTGGTCGCCACTGACCGTTGAATCCGGCAATGCTTTTCTGGACAACATACTCAATCGCGGCGGCATGAATAATATGCTTGGCTCGGTGGCGGTCATTATCTTTGGTCTGGGTTTTGGCGGTTTGCTGGATAAAGTGGGTATTCTGGAAACGATTGCCTGCACCTTTGAAAACCGCATCACCAACGAAGGTAACCTGACCGCCTACACCGTTGCCACCGCCTTTGTCACCAATGTCTTTGGCTCTGCCATGTACGTTGCCCTGATCCTGACGCCCAAGATCATGTCTGGTAATTACGATCGTATGGGTGTAGACCGTCGTATGCTGTCACGCAGTGCTGAGTTTGGCGGCACCCTCACCTCCGGTATGGTGCCATGGTCTGATAACGGCATCTTCATGGCTGGCCTGCTGGGTGTATCAACCTTTGCCTATGTGCCTTACATGTGGATGAGCTTCATCAGCATCGTCCTGGTGATTGCCTTTGCCTATATGGGTATATTCCGTCCGGCTGATGGCAAGTACATTCGCCCTGCGACCAGCAGCCAGAGCCATATGGCCACTGCCTGTTGACAGCCCGACCAACCGCCCTGATTCTGACCACAGGGCGGTTCGTAGACATTAAGCTTACCCCTCCATTATCAAATGGCTTTCGGATGGAACCACGAAGGAGACAAAGAAGAGATTTGCTTTTCCTTCGTGCTCTTAGTGTCCTTCGTGGTTCCATCTTTAACTTACCGAAGCGGGGAGTAAGCGCCTGATTTCTACCCTGAGAGCAAAACCTATCCGATCTTGATAGCCGGAAACTTCATCATACCTGGGTGGGAAGAAGATCGAAGGCACTCTGCCGGCCAAGAGGAAATCCGGGAGAAAAAAATGGCTGTCCTTTTCCTCTCCGTTCTTTTATTTGCCCCAATTGAACGTTCATTTAATTTGATTGTCAAAACCTAGAGTACGGGGATTTCTGCTCTCTGCTAGTTAGCAAAACTGGCCTTCGTTGTTCACACCGTCGCCATAATCAAACCGGAAATTCCGTACCATAATTACTCTGGTTCGCTCAGGACAGACGCCAGGCAAACGCTATTTAGCCTTGCCCGCACTTGCTCTCTCATAAATACAACAAATCTGTACAAATGGAGGTTGTAATACTGTGATTCATTTCAACAGCACTGGGATGGTGACAGATGCCAGACCTACGGGTGCTCCCCCCCGTCCAATCGGCAATCCACATCCGAACTACTACATCCCACGATCACCGTCATACGTCGATATCAGGGCACAGATGCAGCCGTCTCAGCGGCAAATCAGCCACGCCCAGACTCCTGAAGACCGGCTGACCACAGCCCACCTTGACGCGGTCGCTGGTATTTTTAAAGAGTTGTTAATTTCGGACACCTACCTGCTGGCCGTGCAACTGGGCCTGCCTGACAGCTACCGCCGGGAGCTATTGATTGACGGTGCCGCTGGCAGCAAGGTTCAGGACTCTCTTTTGCAGCAGCTGCGTGAAATTGCCGCCAACAACAAGATCAGCCACTCGCACCTACTAATCGCACTGACCCGATGCGGAAGGCTTGACCTGTTCGATAAATACACCGCCCAATTGGGGATTTCGTGTAAAATGGAGGACTTCAGACACCAATTTGAAAACGTCCTCGTCTGCGAACATCCACAATACAAGCCTTGTGGGTACGACCAGAAGCTGTGCCTTACTGATTTATGCCTGATTTTTGCCGGGAAGCTGGCTGAAACCAGTGCTGCTCCCGTTGAGACGTTGGCTCAGGCCATAAGGCACTGCAACCTGCTTACGGACACTGAACTGTCCAGGCTAATCAAGTTTGATATTGAGAACGCTGGCAAGAAATGGAAAGTTCCTCAGCCAACCCCCGAGAATGGTGGCGACGAGAATGGTGACAAGGTTAATGACAAATTAGCCACCTACTGGCTTTTGGAAAGAATTTTTCAGAACAGAGATGGCCTAACTGCAAGAGAAGTAGCCGCCATTCTGTGCAAACCGGAGATTGGGGAAATCACCATCGCTCGTCGACTGCTCAGGCTACATAGAACTGACCCTCAGCCTGACAAAAATTTGCATATCTGGCGCAAAGCGAAGCTTCTTAATGATGTCCCTGCGATATTCCAACTGATCTCGGGATTGTCTGATCACAAGGTTACCCTGGATCCTGAGGAATTTGCCAAGGCGCTGGGTGTTCCTGCCTACAAAATTGCGTTTATGCAGCCACTGAAGTTGGATACCTCAACACTGACGGATATTATTTTGCAGGCCAGGAAAGTTCATGATTACCTCCACCCCGAGTATGTTCTTTATGCAGTGCAGCAAGCTGTGGAACCTTTTCAAACCCGTCATCTGAACCAGACGCTTGCGAAGCTGGATGCGAAGCTGAACACCCAATACTTCCGCCGTCTTGTCCCCACAAAGCCCCCCAGCCAGCCTTGGCCGTTTCACATTGACAAGAAGCCGGGACAAATGCCTGTCTCAACACCCTTATCCCTGGGCTTTCTTGGCACTCTCCCGCTAAGCCACAACTGGATTCCGATCGGGCTGGCCATGGGGGTCAGTCGCGAAGAATTGCAACAGATTGCCGACAAGAGCGCATCTGACAAGCGGCTGGCGGCGTTTCATTTGTCAAAAAAGCTGATCGAAAGCAACAGGCAACTGGAAACCCATGACCTTTTTCAGGCCTTGTTGGAGCTGAATGACCAGCAGGCAAT
>JAQFVO010000718.1 GCA_027942505.1 Endozoicomonas sp.
GCTCCCTCCGTTGTGCCTCGCATAGCACCTGCCCAAGTAGCCAGAAATATGTGATTCCATATGGCCAGCTACTTATCTTCACTAAAAACAGGTTGTCCTGTTTTTGCTCAAGAGCCTGGCGCAGAGCTGGAGGTATGCACTCATCGTATTCAACCAGGCAGACAATTTGTCCGTTGCCTGTCATCCCCAGTGCGCTGAAGGACTCGTTGCCAAGGCTGATGGACAGATAGCCCAACTAAGCGATTATCGGCCATTACTTTTTGCCTGTGCGTGACAAATCGGCAGTGCAGCATGTTTTTGGAAGTGATTAGTGGTTTGGCAAAAGATGACTTAACCCGTTGGTGCTGATGGCGATTTGCGGGGCCAGCGCTCCGGTAAACCTGGTTTAACTACGGTTGCATAACAAGACAAATGTCTCGCACCTGTGCCCTTTGGGGGCGATCAGGTGGAGTGTCTCCCAAATATTGAAATATTCAAAACCTGTTCTATTTTTACTGTTCCAATTCAACAAGAATCAGCCTGTATAAAACATGAACTCTTCTATTGCCAGAAAAATGGTCAACACGTTGACCAATGTTTTTCTTGTTTTTGTTTTGACAGGCTGCACCCATGGTGGGAGTAATAATAAAATGGTTTCCCCTTTCCAATCCAGCCTGCAATCCGGCATAGGTAAACAACTGGACGCCTACCAACCAGGCACCAGCTCAGCTGAGAATAACCAGAAAATAAAACAGGATATTTCAGGCTGCTTCAAACAGTTTTCAACCGTTACAACGTTTGACCTGAGCGGTGATGACAAAACAGTGCGCCCCGTGGGAGTTGGTATACAAACCATTTTCGAACAGGCACTTTATCAATTGCTTGAGAGCAGGACCATCTCAAAGGCGGTAGCCATAATACATACAAAAACCCCCGCAACCCCACTGGTTAACCCCGAAAAAACAGTATCTCATGGAACCATGTCCAAACAGATGCAGGGTGACAGCGCTCGGGAGAAAACTATTAGCGACAGAACTGTTACCGTCAGGAATCT
>JAQFVO010000834.1 GCA_027942505.1 Endozoicomonas sp.
CTTTTGGCCAACGCCCCTGCGGGGCAATTGCGTGAAAAAACGTACTTAGTCTAGGCGAATACAGTTACACCTCAAGCCTGGAAAATGTCTTGTGCCCCGACGCAGTTGCGAATCAGCTGGTGTTTTTTTCCCCGGGGTGTACAGCCCCACCGGAATCTGGCTGAAAAGCAGAGTACAGAGCGGCAATTTTGCGATCCTGCTCCTGTCGGTCTATGCCTTTGTTGTAACCAATGAATGGGAGGTGTCGGTTGCTTTGGCTGATCTCGATCAGGTCGAGGAAATCCTGTCTGAATCTGGTGTCAGGGTGGCGTATGAGTACATCATAAAAATCCCGTGAGCTGAGCAGTTTTTCATTCAGGGCGGGGATGTAATTGCAGAAGAACCTATTATGCACTTTCGACCTGACGATGATGATCAGGTTTTCTGCCGATCCAGCGGGTAAAGCGGGGTTTACGCGCTTATCGGTGAGCAGGAACCTGATCAGGGGTGTGTTATTGAACAAAAAGGCCTGGCCGAGCAGGTTGATGCGAGCTGGAGTTGCCGGGAAATCGGGGAATTCCAATTTTTTTATTCTGCGCACCCCGGGAAAAAAGGTTTTCTCGTCGAAGTTTATGGCGCTGTTAAGGTTGGTCCTTGGGTTGCGGGCGAACTGCAGGCAGAGATTCTCTGCCTTGTCAGGATCCCAGTCTTTTAACAGGCAGCTCATATTAAGACGTTCAAGTGAGGTCATGTCCGTGCCGGCAAGGGCCTTCAAGCCGTAGAGCGTATTCGGGTCAGCATCGTAATCTTCAAGTAGAGTTTTGATGATCTGCGGGGTGTAGTAGAGGATGGGTTCGACGTGGCCGTAGAAGGTCACCCTGCGGTCACAACACAGAGGAACTACCTTTTCCCACCGGGTAAGCCTCATCACAGTGTTAGCACTGGCACCAAAGTCCAGCAGAGTTCTCAGGGCCTCGAGCTGACCGTGGCTGGCTGCTTTGATGGCCGGAGTCCGTTTTTTCTTGCCGTGACGAATGTTCGGGTCCACTTTGTCAGGACAGGGACGGGCGGAAAGTATACGTTTGATGGTGGTAACATCGTTATTTCCAGCGGCTCGCATCAAGGCTGCCTTCTCTCCTT
>JAQFVO010000895.1 GCA_027942505.1 Endozoicomonas sp.
TTCGTGCAGTCGCTCTCTTTCACCCAGCCCCCGCCTTCTGCCTTGGGCTCATGCGTTACCAAACCTGACCCACGCGGTTCATCGGCTGGGCTTTCTGTTGCCGTGCTGCCAACCATCACCGCTTTTCTCTCCTCTCTCTCCCCTGGCTATCCGCCTGAAAATACACGACGATTAGCGTACAGAAAGCCGCCGCCAGAGGCTGACACCGGCGAAAACAGACCGGCACACGACGCACTGCAAAAACTCAAAATGGCCTGCAATGTGGCCTCACATTGGCTGCCTTCGGTTAAGGTAGTGAGTGATGCTGTGGCTACAATCTGCTCTTCCCTCTCTCTGGCTCAGGACCTGGGCGATGTACTGGACAGTAGCCAGCGCTGCGCCGGGGTTGCTTTCACCCTGGTGGCACTTGAGAGCCTGCCCACAGCGACAGCGGTGCCGGCGCCCGGTGAGCACGGGTCACCGCAACATCCGATAGCAATAGACAACAGCGAAACACTGAGGAAGATCGGTCAGGATAAATATCCGGCAGATGCTTACTATGAGCAGACCAGCAGCTTCAGCCACAACAGCAGTGAACCCATTGTGGCTTTTCGCGGTCACTATGACGGCGGCTGCCACACCATCAGCGACCTTAATACCTGTCTGTTCAGTCAGCTTGATCATTACGGCGTGGTACGTAATCTGAACCTTGCCAATGCCACCATTGACGGTGATCAGTCGCGTCTGGCGGCACTGGCTTGTGAAATGGCTCCGTTTAGCCTTGTTCAGGATATTCGGGCCGAACGTATCACGATCAACAACAAACACTCAGGCGTTTTTCTCACACCGGCCACCACTGGCGTGATCGCCGGCTACCAGGACAAAGCGTCCAATGTCAGTGGCATTGAGATCCATAACTGCTCAGTCAGCACCTCCGGTAAGTTTTCCTCAGGCGGCGTCGTGGCAGGCCAGGTTGTTGGCTTGCAAGAGCATATAAACGTCACTGGCAGTGAGGTGATCTCCCGGGGCCTGGAGTCACACACTGGTATTGGTGCCGGAGAGCTGCGCGGTGAAATCCGCCACATGCTCGTCACTGACAGCCAGACCAGCACCTTCGGCCGCTCAGCCAACACCGGTACAGGCGCAGGGAAAATGGATTCTGACGGTAAACTGTCTGACTTTGGCGCCGCCAGGTGTAACGCTGATACCCGTGGTGACGGAGGCAGTGTTGGCATCGGTGCCGGCCTGGCCGGGGGTAAACTGGATCGTCTGACCGTGGTCAAATGTAATAGCGAAAGCGCCGGCAAAAATGCTTCTGCCGGCCTTGCTGCCGGGCAAATTGGTCGAGGCCAGATTAACACCCTGGTCTGTGTTGATGGTGTGGTAGAAACCGTCGGACCAGGTGCTTTTGCCGGGGTGGCTGCCGGGTCTTTGCGTGGAGAGGCCAGTAACATTGTCTCAGCCCGCTGTAAGGTCTTCACGAGGGGCACTGATGCCGACGCTGGCGTGGGAGCCGGCGATAACCGGGGTCAGATAACTGGCATGACTTCCGTCAACGACACTGTCGATGCTCTTGAGGGTGAAACCGGTCTGGGCGCCCCTTCCGGCACCGTCCGCCGGGTTACCTCAGTCAATACTCTGGTTGATGAAGATCTGATTAACCGGGGTCGGGGTTCGCTTGATCAATCCCAGTTGTGCTTCAGTGCTGATTCGCGCTTTGTCACCAGGGACTGTAAAGTGCTTCCGACACTGCTGGAGCAACCGCCGGCAAGCTGTCCCTCAACACCTCTGAACCCTGAGCGTGGTTCGTTCTGGCAACCCATTGAAATAAACGACATTGAAACATTAAATAGCATTGGCTTGCAGGATTCTTTGCCCTCTGACGCTCACTACATACAGACCAGAGATCTCGATGGCAGCACCCTGGACAACGATGGATCAGCTATTTTTACCGGCCATTATGACGGTCAGAACCATGTGATCCACCGTCAGCCGGCGTGCCTGTTCAAACATCTGCGCGGTACCGTCAGACACCTGCACCTGATCGATGCCAGCATCACTGGCCAAGGTGAACCGACGGGGGTGGTTGCCTGTACCATAGACGACGCTGGTGGAATTGAGGATATTCGTATTGAGCGTTGTCATGTGTTCGGACCAAAGGTGGCCGGTATCCTCAGCGGCGAGCGGCATGGCGCTGACACCGTGGTCGGTCGGGTGCAGATGCGCAATTCTTCGGTGGAGACAACCGGATCTGGAGCCGATGCCGGTGGCGTGGCCGGTCGTTGCTCCGGTATCACCCATCAGATCAATATTGACAACTGTCAGGTGATCACCCGCGGCGGCAGCGCCAGAGCCGGTGCTGGTGGCGGCCAGGTCAGCGGCAATTTTGATCACCTGGCATGCAAATGCACTGAAGTAAAAACCTTTGGTGACCATGCCAAGGCCGGTCTGGGTGCCGGTGTGGTCAGCGGGGGCTGGCTGGGGCCAGTCACCGGGGTAAACAGTACGGTCAGTACTGAGGGTGCAGGTGCTGCAGGTGGGCTTGGCGCCGGCGCAGTAGGCTTTAACGGGCGATTAAGAGGCGTCAACGGCCTTAACTGTCGTGTCCTCACCAAAGGTCCATCGGCCCCTGCCGGAGCCGGTGCCGGAAACGTGGGTGTAGAAGGTGGTGC
>JAQFVO010001202.1 GCA_027942505.1 Endozoicomonas sp.
CCAAGAACTTCCAGCGTATTGCTTGCTGAGTGTTTGACAGACTCCATCTCAGGCAATCCTCTTACGCTGCTGCCACAACAGTGACAGGAAGAACGGGGCGCCCATCAGGGCAGTGACGATGCCGATAGGCAGCTCAGCCGGGGCAACAATCGTGCGAGAGACCATATCAGCCGCCAGCAACAGCATGCCGCCGAGCATGGCGGAGGCGGGCAATAAGATACGATGGTCAGGGCCAACAGCCAGACGGATAAGGTGTGGCACCACCAGCCCGACAAACCCGATAATGCCGCTGACCGACACGGAAACCCCTACCGCCAGGGCCGTGAGGAAGATCAGTTGCAACTTTACCTTTTGCACATCAATGCCCAGGTGACGCGCTTCGGACTCACCGAGCAACAGGGCGTTGAGCACCAGTCCGTACCGGCCAAGAAAGAGCACCACCGGGACCAGCAGAGAAGCACAGATCAGCACCAGCTCCCACGTAGCACCACCAAGACTGCCCATCTGCCAGAAGGTCAGGTTTCGCAACATGGTTTCATCGGCTATGTAATTCAACATGCCCATGCCGGCACCGGCCAGGGCGTTGATGGCAACACCGGCCAGCAACATGGTGGCCACTGAGGTACCGTTATTGCCGGTACCCATTTTGTACACCAGCCAGGTGGTAATCACGCCACCGGCAAAGGCCAGAATGGAGACACTGTAGCTTTGCAGCAAAGAGGGCATGCCGGCAAACAGCACGCCACCAAGCACAATGGCAATACCAGCCCCGAGTGCCGCACCACTGGCCACACCGATGATACTGGGGTCGGCCAGAGGGTTACGAAACAGTCCCTGCATGGAAGCACCAGCCACCGACAGAGAACCGCCAACAATCAGGCCGAGCAAGGTACGGGGCAGACGGATGGATTCAACAATCAGAGCCGACTGGTCATTGATGACACCACTGCCAAAGCCCAGTTGATCAGACAAAATGGTAAGGATTTCGCTGGCGGGGATGGGGACTGCACCGACACCAATGGAGATAATCATCACCACCGGCAGCAGGCACGCCAGCACAACCAGTAACATCGCCCCCTGTTGATTACGACTCATTGGAGTTTGTCTTACCATTTTCTGAATAGAATGTTTTTGCCAGGGAGAGGGCAACATCACCCGTTCTCGGACCGAGACCGCCGAGCAGCAGGTTGCCATCAATAGCCACGATGCGGCCATTGCGACCGGCTGGTGTCTGCTTAAGCGTAGGCATCTGCTCCAGCAGTTTTTCCGGGGTCATGTCCGGATTGCTGGTGGAACCGGGAAAGACAATCACTTCCGGGGCCAGCAGGAACAGAGCCTCATTAGAGAGCGTCTTATATCCCTGGAACTGATCCGCTGCCGGGTTATAGCCACCAGCCAGAGCGATCATGGCGTTGGCCGCGGTACCCTTGCCGGCGACACTTGGCGCGCGGCCTCCCATGGTCAGCAAAAACAGCACCGGTACTTTTTTCTGATGCTTTTGCTCATAAGAGGTGGCCAGTGCTTTGGCCGTGTCCAGGGAGTCCCGGATATCAGCCCAGAGAGCTTCACCCTCAGATTCCCGATCGAGAATATCCGCCAGTGACTTGATCTGCTTCTCAATGCTCTGGGCGCTGAAATCTACGCTCAGCGCTTCCACCTCCACGCCAGCACTTTCCAACTGCACCAGGGTCGCCGGTGGCCCCATGTCCTGAGTGCCAATCAGCAAGGTTGGCTGCAGGGCCAGAATACCCTCGGCCGAGAGCTGGCGGTGGTAGCCCAGTCTGGGCAACTCGTTCACCGCTTCAGGCCAGGTGCTGGTCTGATCAACAGCAATGACCCGATCGCCGGCACCGAGGGCGTAGATAATTTCTGTCACCCCGTTACCTGCTGAAACAATACGATTTATGTCGTATGAATCCTCAGCCAGCGCACCGCTGGCTAACGCTGCACCGGCCAGTACGGTCGCCATGATACGCAACGCTGGTTTCACCTTGTTCTTCATGGGGATGTTGTTTCCTGTTCCATCAAAACCTGGGCTGCAGCAATATTATGCTGACTGAAAAACATCATTAGTTTGACCAAACTACCTAACGGGGCCTCTTTATCACCGGCAATCAATACGGTTGTCCCCGGTGCCTGGTTGACCTTTTCCAACAACGTCGTGGCAAACGCTTCCCACTGAGCGTACCTCTGTTCTTCAATGGCCCAGGGCTCACCCTCAGCCAGAATACTGACCGTCAAGGTTTTCGGCTCTGTGGTCAGCGAAGCCTGCTGGGCCGTAGCCTGGGGCAGTTCCACCGGCAGGCTGAGAGTTTGCACGTTGGCGGTGAATAGCAAAAACACCATGACGATAAACACCACATCCAACAGGGGTGTCAGGTCTGCCATGGACAGAGAGGCACTGGTTTCATCGATATCGCTGATCCGAATCATGCGGCCGCCGCTCCGGCAACCACGGTCTTGGTACAGGCGCCATTACTGTGCTCACGGCTGATGTTAGGCAGCACCGAGACAGAAGCGGCTGTTGCAAATCCATTGTCGTCCATTGCCAGGCCTTCCAGGAGCAAATTGGTATGGTTCAGGGCAAACTCCAGCTTGGCAAGGTAGTGGTTGGCCCAAACGCCAAAGCCGTGAGCACCCGCCAGGGCGGGAATGGCAATAATCAGACCGAAAGCGGTGGTAAACATCGCCTGCCACAGACCGGCAGCAAGCACATCCGGCGTCACCGGACCGGCAGCTGCGGCAATATCGCGGAACATATCGATCATACCCAGTACCGTACCCAGCAGCCCAAGCATGGGTGACAGCACGCCAATGAGCATCAGTGGCTTCAGCCAGGCATTGAGGCTGCGTTTTTGCTTCAACAGCCACAGGCCAGCCACTTCTTCACGCACCGCCTTGGTGCACTTGTTGTGGCTTAACAGCAGCGCAATGCCCTGACGAATGCCTTTACCCTTGCACAGGTTCTGGCACAGTTTGTCCTTGCTTTGCGCGCTTTTATCACACCCACAGCAACTGCGCACCTCATTGAACAGCTCGTTCAGCCCCTTGCGCCTTAACGAAGGCAACATGGCATAAGTCACCAGTCGTTCAAGTATCATGGCCAGACCGAGGCATGAAGTGATCAATAATGGCCAGGCCATTATCCCCAGTGACGCAAGACTTTCGGTTAACGATGCTGAAAACACGGCATTACCTGCTCTAACTAAAAGACAATTAACTTATTTCAAAGACCACGGGGATATGCACCCGGGACCTGACAAACTGTTGGTTACGCTGCTCAGGCTCAAACGACCAGCGTTTTACGGCGTCAATGGCCGCCTTATCCAGTACCGGGTAGCCCGACGATTCAAGCACATCAACGGTAATCGGGTTGCCTCGCTCATCGACAATCACATCGAGCATGACCGAACCCTGCTGATTGCGGCGCTGGGCCAGCCGTGGGTAACGGGGTTCGACCCAGTTGCGGATGGCCGGCTCAGTCACCATAACCGGCTCATTGCTCAGCCCCGGGGACTGGCTAAGCTCGGTGACGGATCTTTCCATGGTGGGTTTTTCCGGCTCAACGGGCTTTGGCTTTTTTGCCACCCGCTTCGGCTTTTCCTCAACCGGTTCAGGCTTTTTCGGTTTTGGCTCTTTGCTCAGCACCGGCCTGGCCTTTTCAGGCGGTTTTTCCACCACTTCGGGCTTTGCTGGCTCGGGCACTGCGGCTACCACCGGCTCCTCCACCTGCGGCTGACTAACTGTGGCAAAACTCAGGGCGACCGGTGCCTGGATTGAGCCCATGTGGATGGTCCTGGGACTGGTTTCCTGATGATCAAGTGCAACCACTACGGCCACATGGGCGGCAATGGAAATAAGCAGTGTGCACAACGCTTTTTTAGACATGATCAGGAATAGTTGTATATGGTTTTAATAACAAGCGCGTAGGTTACTCGAAGGGGGTAATGCGTTCAATAAGTTAAATGATAATAATTCGCATTATACGGACAAATTAGCCAGGCCTCCTCTACACTTGATCTGCGCAACCGTTTGATTCGTAAAAACCCGTACTTTTGATGCTGGTCCACGAATTTGCATTCCAGAGGATAACAAAAAAAATGGTACTGAAAAGAGAAGATATTACCCTGCCGGTGACCCTGTTTTACGACGGTGACTGCCCACTGTGTGTGCGCGAAGTCGAGCACCTGTCCCGTAAAAACCGTAAAGGCCTGCTGCGTCTGGTCAATATCAGAGACAAAGGCTTCGCGGAAAACTACCCGGAATTTGATCTGGAAGAGTTGGACAGATTGCTTCACGCCCGTCTGGCCGATGGCCGTGTCGTCAAAGGGGTCGATGCCACACTGGCCGCCTGGGAGGCAGTGGGTCTGGGTTGCCTGATTGCCCCGCTGCGTTGGCCGGGGGTTGCCTGCATCGCTGATTGGGGTTACGAACTATTTGCCAGGAACCGCCACGACCTGTCCCGCCGCCTTGGGCCTATGCTGGGCAAGAACGTCTGTAAAAATGAGTGACTGGCACCTTTTTGCCTCCGGCAGGATCAATATCCTGCGTAGCCTGTTCTGTTACTAAACTAAATTACCTTGGTCCAGCATGAATATTGGTCAAATTTCCTCCGTGGAATGCTCCCCTTCAGGCATCATAGCCAACAAAAAATGGGGTAGCTTTGGCAACAAAAAAGTTACTTTCAACCTGTCAGCAAACACCACACATGTTTACCTTGGGTACGATCCTGACGACCCATTGCGGCCGCAAATACAACACCGACCGATTTTCACCCAGGCCGTACGTGCTGAGGTTAAGAGTTGTCTGAATGACTTGGAACTGGCAATGGAGTTGGATTAATTGTCGCGCTGCAGATTGACATTACGCTTAGGGTGCTCTCTCCGAATAATTGAAACAGATGTGCGCTCGAATATCGGCTATTTTAGAGACGATCCTTAACAATAG
>JAQFVO010001203.1 GCA_027942505.1 Endozoicomonas sp.
GCCCAGATCGGCATCAATAACGGTTGGGATGCTGCGCTCGCGGGCCATCAGCATCAGGCGTTCAGCACCTTCGGACCAGGTGCAGTCGCACATAACGCTGTCTACACCGTCGAGAATACTCTCATTGATCCATGACGCATCAGACAACATTCGTCTGTCTCTGTGGACCGTAATCTGTCGTTCACCGTCTTTATCGACATGAACAACTGCATTGCTGGAAATGGCACCGGGAATGCTATGCAGATAATCAGTGGCAACGCCCCACTGGCTCAGGTCCTTGATAATCTGTTGGCCAATACTGTCATCACCAATACGACTGACCAGGGAAACGGTGTGCCCGAGGCGGGCGGCAGTTACCGCAGCAGTGGCTGCAATGCCGCCACCGAGTTCGTAGTAGGCGCTGGAAAAGTATTTTGTTGCCTGGCTCGGAACCGATTCAACGGTATAAAAGCGGTCCCAGGTCGTATTACCGACACACAGTATCGATGCCATAGTAGTTAATTTTCCTGTGAACAATATATCTGGACGTCTGCCGCCGCAGCGGCTGCCCTGATTTCCCGGGAAGGTGCCTGATTGACAAATAGAGCATCTATTTTGCCAATATGGCCAATCTCGATTGGGGCTGAGGTGAAAAACTTGGTTGAATCAACAGCCAGAAACGCTTTTGAGCACCGCTCCATAACCATTTTTATGATGTGCACTTCGGACATATAAAAATCGAGCAAGTAACCCACGCTATCGACAGCCCCACAGCTGAAGAGCAGATAGTCAACCCGAATGCTGCGGATAAATGCTTCCGTTTCACTATTGAGCAGACCTCCATTTCGTTTCTGGATGGTGCCGCCGGGAATAATTACGTCAAAGTCAGACCCTTCATGCAGGATGTTGGCGACCTTGAGGCTATTGGTGAAAATGGTTAGTCCTTTCTTTTGGGTCAGTTCTTGTGCTACAGCTTCCATAGTGGTGCCGATGGCCAAAAACACGGAACTTTCATCTTTTATCTGAGCAACCAGTTCGCGAGCAATCTCTTTCTTTTCGTCGGTTTGCTGCACCTGTCGAATATTGTAATCAATGTTTTTGGCTTCATTGGCCGCAGCAACATCTAACAGTCTGGTGGCACCCCCATGGTAGCGGCCGATCAGGCACTGCTCACTCAGCAGGCGTACGTCACGACGGATCGTCTGCATGGAGACGCCGATCGCTTCTGCAA
>JAQFVO010001107.1 GCA_027942505.1 Endozoicomonas sp.
ATAATATCACCTACAAAAAAAACCGGGCAAGGCCCGGTGTTACACTAACGACTGGTAATTAATCTGAAACAAACTCAGTTGACAAGTAACGGCGGCGCGGGTGTTGTCGTGGCGATTCGGTAGATTTCCCTACTTTATACTGCACATAGAGCAAAAAAGTTTCTTCGCAATCGTACTTAGTATTGTTCGTGCGATTGTAGTGCTCGACGCCCTGCATGATCAGCTCTTGCCAGACCAGTGGCGGCAGGTTTCGGTTGTCGAACGCCCGCAGGTATTGATAGATTTTTTCCATTGGTTGATAGATTCTCTTAATTGTAATGGACGTGGGTTTTTAATGCCTGTGCTAATGTCTGTGCTGATGTCTGCTATGCTCACCGCACAAGAGACAACAGGGTTTACGCATGAACCATGATAAAGACACAGACGATTTCCTGGGTGCCATCAGGCGCATAGAGACCAGCGTCAAAAATTCTCAGTCAGATATCAAAAAGCTGTACCTGCACAGCACACGGCAGGAACTGGCTATCGAAGCACTGACTGAAAAGGTCGACGCTGGCCAACGGGAGTTTCGAGGACACCGGCAGGAGTTTCGACAATTCCAGCAAGACGTTCACCAGTTCCAGCAAGACGTTCACCAGTTCCAGCAAGAAACTCGTGGACGTTTTGACAAGATCGAAGACGTTTTGGCTGTTATTGTGAATCACTTGCAAAAATGACTACAGCACCTGATAACTGCTTATGCGAATACTGTTCGCATAAGCGCAGTGTTATGCGCTATCAATAAAATCTTTATGCTTGGCCAACAACATTAATATGAATATCAAGGGCCAAAACAACATACACAGGCAAAAATACCTCCACACATACTTATATTGGCTGGTCACTGAGTCTCGATAACAAGTAGCTGTAAATACAAACCACTGCAAACCAACCAGCGTGTACATAATTAGACAGTCCATTACTTCCCCCCTCTGTGCCTCCCGCATAACAACCACATCCAGCGGACTGCGCCGCTGATGCAATCGGTTAGGTGTTCACGCTGGTTCT
>JAQFVO010001166.1 GCA_027942505.1 Endozoicomonas sp.
ATAAGATAGCCAAATCTTCCTCATACCGGATGGCTAAAAGTTTTCCTGATGGGGAAAACCTGAGTCCGATAATCCTGGCATTAATCAAGACCCCCTCAGCCATAGGCATGCGAACACATTGCCCGTGATCACCCAGACACATGATGCCCTCAATACCCTCGCAGGCGTTATAAATGGCCACAAACTTTCCTGACGGGCTGATTGCATGGAAATCTGACTCTTTGGTCCATTGTTGATTGATCAACTGCCATCTACAGTGGTCATGTTTAAGGTATTCGACGGCATTGTTGACGCCGAAATTGGCGCAACAGGTTCCATCTCTGTTGGGAGTCTGCACTCTCAATAGCCTGAAGCCGGAGTCATCCGGGTCTATTTCGTGCTCTGACCACAAACCAGCCCTGTCCGGACCAAGCATGTACGCCCCGCCGCTGGTTTGACGCACGAGATGGCAGCTGTTCAGACTACAATAAACGCGAGATGAAAGGCCCGGACAGGTCCTGGCAAAAACTTCCACAGGTCGGTAACCCGAGGCATTGATCATTTTTCCCAGAGTATAAAAACACAATGAAGAAGCATGTTGCCGGGCATTCCAGTACCTGCTCCGCTCTTTGAGCCGTTGGGAGGCGAAGGGATGCCGGCCCTCTTCTACTATGCGTTGCTGACATGGCCAGGACTGTTGGTACTGTTTCCTGAACTGGCCAGATAATCTGGAGTAAAAAGAGACGTCCGGGTAGTCCGTTTTCAGCACATGCTGAAATCTTCTACAGGTATCATGGATGTGCGCAATATCCTCATACTCCAGCTGGAGAAAAATCCTGGATAAAATGCCATCCGGGAGTAAGGTGATATGTCGTGACCAAAAATAGTTCAGGGCTTTCAAGTGACGCGAATGCGTGACCACCACCTGCCGGAATAATCTACAGGTATCACACACCCTGACAAGGTCTTCACCCCTCAAAAAGGTGAAAATGTGGGATAACACCTCCGAAGGAAGTTGGGTGATTTGCATTTGCAACCATGTCGCAGACCCATTCGTCTCTTGCGAAGATTCTTGTCTGGAAGGCTCGGGATTCATCAAAGGATCCGGTCTATTCTGCACAACTGGAAGCATAATTTCTGGTCCGACCATTAACGTGAAATGAGTGTAAATATCGAAAAATTAAACGGTAGTTTT
>JAQFVO010001183.1 GCA_027942505.1 Endozoicomonas sp.
CACCTTTCAAAATCAAAAAGTAACCCACCCTTTACAACACGAGGCCGGAGACAAAAAGAAAAGATTGGGTTCTCCCGGGAAAATGGCAAGTCCTCACAAGCCTCCGGTAAGGCAAATAAAATCAAAAAAATCTGATCAGGTTTCACCGTCAACCCTAAAGCAACGATTTGCCAGTGCGGTTTCCTCTCATTGTGATCACTCCCCCTCAGCTCATCCGGAGGTTACCCATCAGAGCCTGAGCACCGGTGAGTTCTATTTTGCCAATGACCCATTAACCCAACAGCGAATTATTGATCAACTCCGCCATGAACAGCCTGTAACATATTGCATTCGCTCGCTGGATGATCTGGAAAAACACGGCCTGATGAGACAAACCTGGTTAGAGGACGGTCAGTTAAACACAGCTGAAGGCCGGCTATTTATGGATGAGCCGATGACCCTGGTTTTCGACCTGACCACTATGACGCCCGGTGATATTGCCAGCTTTAATGACCTGCTTCAGGTGGGGCCAAAGTGTAGCGATAAACCACTGGGTGACCGGATCCGGCGGGTATTTCTGGTCAACAACGCGATGCTGGATGGGAGCCAGCCCGCTAACCCTGATCTCTGGCGCCGATTGGGGCAAATGCAACAGCCGATCGTATCAGAAGCAGTCGCTGTTGCTGATTCGGTGACCGATGAAACCTTGTTGGCCCAAAAAACCACCAAAGACATCCCAGCGAATAGTCACCTCATTATCATCGATTTTGCCACGACTGATGATTGGTACCGGCGACTATTTGGCGCGATTATCCTTGATGAACGGGGTCGCCTGGTTTTTTCGGAAGGGGCCCTGGCCAACCTGAAAGACAATACCCACATAGTGTTTAAGAACACACCATGGAAAGATACTGGCTTTCAGACCGCCCTGGCAACGGCCATTCGGGTCGGTGGATTCACCGCCAATAGACAGTGGTTCAGGCTGCCTGAACAGCTATCTCTGTCGGCAGTGCATGTCTGTGCAACCAAACTTAATGCCCAAAAAGAACAGACGATCATAGACAGTGCACTGTTTAGTCCCGAAAGCGCATTTGTCGTTGTTAACGGCAGTTCATTGGAGCGCCTCAAAGGCCATGTCAAGATTGAGGGCACTTGCGTTGTCCAAACGGACATGCTCGCCAATCTGTTGCACGATTGCCGGCAACTGGTACTCACCGGCGAGCTGGATGAGCAACAGTGGCTATGGTTACTGGCCAGACTGGATCAGTTGCCGGAGGATAAACGACCATTGTTGTTTGATAACCTACCAACCGACTTGTTGCTCCGCGCTGGTCACTGGGAAATCAGAGAGGCCTGTAATCAACACGCTGCTACTGACGGGCCAGGCTCTTCTATCACCTACGAGATCAACCCTAAGGACACGCTGGATTCTCTGCAACAGGTCAACCTCACCAGCCAGAACAATTTCACCTTCTCCCTGACCAACAGTCCACTGATGGAGGCTCTGGTCAAAGG
>JAQFVO010001230.1 GCA_027942505.1 Endozoicomonas sp.
GACTTATCGCCGATGGTAGTGTGGGGCCTCCCCATGTGAGAGTAGGACATCGCCAGGCACCTCTTAGAAAACCCCGATAGAGCAATCTGTCGGGGTTTTTGTTGTGCGCTTGTTAAAAAAACCACGGACTCTCACTTGCTCAGATGACACAGTTTAATCAAGCCTGAAAAATACCTACAGTTTCTGCTAATGAGGCAAAAAGTTGGCCCAGGTAGACAAATTACCGGGGATAACAGACAGGTTTATAAAGTTTTAGTGTCGTTTATTTGGTATGATGACATTGAGTAGTCATACTTTTCATGACACTAAATAATAAACGACAACTAATATATATTAGAAACCGTTCGGGTGTGGTTCCCTTGGAACGACGCTTTGACCAAGAAAATCACGAGGTTGAGCCACAAGAAGATAGGAAACGGAGGCCATTTTATGGTGCTATAGAGTCGCCAAACACATAACGCCAGAAAACAGCCTCCTGTGAACGAATCTTACGCTAACATCCCTAACTTTTCATTCTTCTCGTGTGCCCAGAGACAACTCGACGCCATGATCAGCAAACTTGAATCTATCGGGGTTCAAGAACACGGCGTCACGGAGGAGTATATCCGTGGTTCCGGTGCTGAGCTGATGCGACTGCTGTTGCAAGGCCATCTCGACAAACTGGCTCACGATGAGAACCGGTTTGCCTCAGTTTCTAACGCAGATGACCTTCCAAGAAATCATGTTCGTCAGGGTACAACCCGGACTCTGGTCAGCCTGTTCGGACCAGTCACAGTCACTCGATTGGGTTATAGCCAACGACACGCCAGCAGCCTGTTTCCGCTGGATGCCCAGCTCAATCTTCATGTTGACCAGTACTCAGATGGTGTGAGGAGGCGCATAGTTGGAGATGTTATTGACCGCTCCTATGACCGGGCCATTGAGCACCACAAAGAAAATTGTTCGGGCCTGATAGGTAAACGACAAGCTATAAAATTAACCGAACAGGTTGCCAGTGATTTCGTTGGCTTTTATGAACGACGCACGGTCAGTGATGAGCAAACTGGCGACCTGCTGATACTCAGTTTTGATGGTAAGGGGGTGGTCATGCGGCCGGACGGCCTGAGAGAGTGTACCCAAAAATCGGCAAAAAAGAGCAAGAAAAAGCTCCAGACGAGGCTGAGTCCAGGGGAGAAGAAAGACCGTAAGCGCATGGCGCAGGTGGCTGCGATCTACACGGTTCACCCAAATCCGCGTACGGCCGAGTCAATCATGAATCTGGATCAACAAGAGAATGTCGTTAAATTCCGCCCCCCGATACGGAATAAAAGAGTCTTTGCCAGCCTTGAGCGGACACCCGAGCAAGTCATCACAGAGGCCTTTGATGAAGGTTTCTACTATGAACACTGCTATAAAAACATCGTGGTTTCGGCTCAAAGAGTTCTTCCTGAATAAT
>JAQFVO010001253.1 GCA_027942505.1 Endozoicomonas sp.
GGAATTTATTTCAGCGACAATTCTATCGCCACTGCTGGATATATTTCATCCACTGGAGTTGAGTGAGGCTGCACTGCAAAAAATCTTCTGTGCCAGCGAGGTTTATATTGAGTCTCTGGCACTGTTTGAATCCACTGTGGTGAATTGTCAGCTTGAAAAATCATAAATTGCCGGAGGCACAGTTTTCTTACAAACGTTCGTTATTCAACAGATGATTTTTGTTCTATTTGTTTACAACGAATCAACATAATGCTGTCAAGCCGGAGTATCAGCACGCTTTAGGTGGAAAGCGAATGTGGATGTCCTCTTTTTCCTTTTTTCTTCCTTTTTTTCATTTTTTCAGAGGAGCAATCTACATTTTCCAATCTCAGGGTTGCGCTGGATTGCTGCCTCCCTGAAAGATGGGTCGCTTCTGAGTTCAGAACCGCAACTGTAATATGCACGTGTATTATGCTCAATTAAGCTCAGCATATACTCGCGATCATTCAGTAGTGTCTCACTGGCATATCGCAAGCGGTTAATATCAGCTTTAATAACTTTTTCTGATGGTTTGTTTCAGTACCCTGAACCGTGTGATCAGTTCTGGCAACTCGTTTAGCAGTGGCTTGATCTGTAACTCACCGTTACCAGCAGGCTGCAAAAATGCCTGGTATCCCGACAGTAGCGTTTCAGTTCCCTGAACCAGCTGGTTTACACTGGTTCGGGCGGCAGCTACTATCTCTGACCGTTGTGCCGACATGCTTAGCATTATGGGGCTGGAGAGACAGTCCAGTCCGCCACCGGGGGCAAAAATGCCAGCAAACGAGCGTTCTGCTCCGTAAGCCAGCGAAAACCAGTATCAACCCGATCAAACGTACCCTCAGGAGGGGTCATGGCAAAATCCATGCCGCCGGCGAGTCGAGTGATCGGGCGCACTTGCAACAGGAACAGGTGACCCTGATGATCGATGGCAAACTTCACATCCACGGGGCAGAGCAAGAGATCTTCCATCTTGGTCACTGCCTTCCTCAGTTCTGCAACTGAGTCATCACTGAGCCGCTGCGCTTGTTCGTCAGTGAGGGGGAGACCTGACCCGGAATAAATTCCGGGTGGTCAGTGCGCACGGGTACCGTACAGCCCTGCCACAGCCCCTCTGGGCTGTCCGGGTGTATACTCAACCCTGATCGTATCGTTCTTACATGATTGATAGCTCATGGCGACGCCACCATAGCGACAGTCAATGCAGCGTTGGATAATCAGCGCCATGGGTTTAGTGCACAGATCGGGCCGGCAACCTGAGGCCATGACCTTGAGGCAGGTACGCAGCACATCTTCATCTCCCTGAACCTCAGAGAGATATTTACCCGCCTGGGCATCGCCGTAGTTATCTTCGTTGATGCCGGAGCCGTGGACGATAACCGGTGGTAGAGGCTGTCGCAAAAGGTCCTCGTGGGCCCAATTCTCACCGCACATCCTCAAGGATGTTGAAAAGAGCTTAGGGAAGTGACCATTAAGGAACGACCGCAGACTCCACTGTCATCCGGTGAGTAGACCTGCTCAGTCACCTGAGCAGGCCCCTCCTCAGAACCGGACTTGCGGAACTACCGCAT
>JAQFVO010001265.1 GCA_027942505.1 Endozoicomonas sp.
GGTTCTGCTGTTGCTGGCCAGTGTCCGGATTTTTTGTGGGCGGATTCGCAGGTGGTGGCACTTGGCGGGAAAAAAGGCTTGTTTTGCCAATAAAATGCACAATGACATACCCTACCAGGCCAGCACCAATCGCGGCACCTACTCCTGCCAGTCCTGCAGCGAACGTCGCCCCGACAATGGCTGCCCCGCCAGGTGTCGCCATCAAAATGCAGAACAGTGCGACAAGCGCCAGAGTAATGGCGATCTTATGGTTTCTGGCAAAATCCACTGCCCAGTTCCACACTTTTTTGAATACTGATTTGATGGCACTTTTAGATATCTGCCCACCACCTTCAATAGTGATGGAGGCCTCGTCAACTGCATCAGGGCTACTGTTTTGAGCTTGGCCACCACCTTCTATGGTTATGAAAGACTCGTCAGTAACCGCAGATTCTGGCTTACCACTGAGGGTGCTCGCTTCGTCGGAATTATCGTGAGCACTAACAGGAAAATTCATGCTGGGTCCATGGATGCTACCGCCGAAAAGGCTTGCTTCTTTGTCTTCGAAATAATACTGAGGACCTGATTCATCGTCTCCGTAATAGCCTATGTACTGCCCTTCGTAATCGGATGGCATACTGGAAGCTGTTTCTTTACTGACAGTAGAACCACTGTGATTTGACTCAGTATCGAAGGACTTGGCACCGCGCTTGCGTAATTCTGCTTCCCGGGTGACAGTTTTCCGTCCAGAAGACGAACTACTTAACAAGCCCCGGCCCGGTTCAACTTTTCGAACTGGTTTACCCATAAATTCGGATTGGGGATTAGGCTTTACAAATCCAGGCGCCGAACCTGGACTAGCGGGTGGACCCCCAGTATGGGGAGGCAACTCATTCATGAGAATTCCTTTTCATATAACGCCTGCGTATTAACAGAAGTCTAGCCAATGGAGCGTAAGTCAGAAGTCACCAGCAAAAAATCACCAAATCTGGCAGCTGCCTCTCAGTCAACAAGCACTGTACAGTGGCAAAAAGGGAGACAAGCTCTATATAATACGCAGCTTTCTTAAATCTACCTCACACAC
>JAQFVO010001281.1 GCA_027942505.1 Endozoicomonas sp.
GCTGGCCAATCAATTTTATATTGAGTTTCCGCAGCGTATGTCATCTAATAGCCGGATATGCCAGAAACTCTGGTAAAATCAGCTAACTTTTCATTCGTTATCCTGATGACAAGCAGTAGCAGGTTACCCAGCACTTCCGGTCCTACGCCGTCGGTGCCCTGAGTTAAGCACCATAGGCACTCTGTGCCCCTTTGCACAGGGGCAAAGTCTCTTTGCCTGCTACCGGTCAATAATGACTGGATTTGCCCATAAACCTCCGTCAGCTGTAGCGAGGTGTCCGACTGCCTCTATCGGTTTTTTTTGATTCGCTGCTTATTGGGAGCGTTCGGCCGGCTCGTTACGGCCTGTGCGAACCGTTGCACCAGGAGGCTCCGAGAATAGCGCCCGTAGCGAGGATTGTGAGAGATTGAGGATAAAAATTTCTGCTTCTGAGGAGAATAGCGGGACTATTTAACGAAGAAGCAGGAATTTTCAGACCGATTTATCGCAACCGCTCGACTGCATGGATGCTGGAGCTGGCAGGAGCAGTTGCCGCATAGGGCAGTCTGTTCCTGGTCGGCCTCCTGGTACCTTTGCGGGTATTCCAGCGGGGGGCGTACAAGGCAAGATGTTTTATCGTATTTGTTCGGCCCCCGGGGTTGTTGCTGTAAACAGAACGGGCCGGTTTAGCAAGAGGAAAAGAATATGACAGACGGATTCACAACGGTCGCCGGCTGGCCCACCACTATCAAGGCACTGCCTTACATCACCATCCAAATGAATCGCGCCTTGTCCGATTCCACCAGCCCTGCCCCGCGACGTTGAGGAGGCAATCACAAAGGCCCATGTCTGAATGCGCTTTGAGCAACATCCTGAGTCCCGGTGATACCGGCTGGAGTGTGGCGGTAGCCCGCTGCACCTACAATGTCCATTTCTGGAGTCAGGGATACTTTGATATTAACGACAATGGCAATGTTGTCTGCCAGCTGTCCGGACGTCCGCCAGTTAGTCTCAATGCTATTGCCAAACACCTGGCAGCAAGCGGTATCACCCTGCCAGTACTGGTCCGCTTCCCTGATATCCTGCACGACCGGGTGAATAAACTGTGTGATGCCTTTAACCGGGCCATTCGTGAATACGGCTACCAAAACGATTACCTGGCCGTTTACCCCATCAAGGTCAACCAGCAGCGTACCGTGGTTGAAGAAATCATGGAGAGTCAGGCCGCCAAGCAGGATCGGCAGCTGGGCCTTGAGGCCGGGAGCAAGCCAGAACTGATGGCGGTCCTGGCCATGGCCAGCCGAGCCAGTTCAGTGATTGTCTGCAACGGCTACAAAGACATCGAATACATTCGTCTTGCCCTGATCGGTGAACAGCTCGGTCACCAGGTCTACATCGTCCTGGAAAAAATTACTGAGCTGGACATGATACTGGCCGAGGCGGAAAAACTCAGCGTTACTCCGCGTCTTGGTCTGCGTATACGACTGGCGTCGCAAGGAAAGGGCAAATGGCAGGCCAGCGGCGGGGAGAAATCCAAATTCGGTCTGTCCGCCCCCCAGGTGCTGTCAGTACTGGAACGCCTGCGTGCCTCAGGCAACATTGACTGCCTGCAACTGCTGCACTTCCATCTTGGGTCACAGATCGCCAATATCCGCGATGTGCGTCAGGGCGTCAGCGAAATTGCCCGGGTATACAGCGAGCTGGTGCGCATGGGTGCTCCTATTAACTGTGTAGACGTTGGTGGTGGTTTAGCGGTGGACTATGAAGGTACCCGCAGCCAGAGCGCCTGTTCGATGAACTACAGCCTGCAGGAATACGCCAACAACATCATCTATACCATCGGTGATCTATGTGCCCAGAGTAATACCCCGGCACCACGCATCATCTCTGAGTCTGGCCGTAACCTGACCGCCCATCACGCGGTGTTAATAACTGATGTGGTTGGTGTTGAGAGCTACGAACCGGAACAGCAGCAAGCACCAGCCCCGGATGCCCCCAGGCTGCTGCACAATATGTGGAGCTCTTGGTGTGAGCTGAGTAACGGGATCGAACAGCGCGCCCTGGTGGAACTGTTTAACGATACCCAGAGCGATCTGGCCGAAGCACATACGCTGTTCAGCATGGGGCAGCTGAGTCTGGAGCAGCGTGCCTGGGCAGAGTCGCTTAACCTGCGCATCAGCTATGAACTGTCGCGTAAACTATCACCCCGCAACCGCGCCCATCGACCATTGATTGATGAGCTGAGCGAAAAGCTGGCAGATAAGTTCTACGTCAACTTCTCCCTGTTTCAGTCACTGCCCGACGCCTGGGGCATTGACCAGGTATTCCCGGTTCTGCCCCTTTCCGGACTGGAACAGCCGCCGGAAAAACGGGCTGTCATGCTCGATATCACCTGCGACTCAGACGGCACCATTGATCAATACGTCGATGGTCTGGGAATAGAAACCACATTACCAGTACCTGCCTGGCACGCTGACCGGCCCTACCTGATCGGTCTGTTTCTGGTCGGTGCCTATCAGGAAATCCTCGGTGATATGCACAATCTGTTTGGTGATACCCATACGGTGTCGGTACGTATCGGCAGCGATGGTAAAATTTCCCACACCGACTACCAGCCAGGCGATAGCGTTGAAGACGTGCTGCGCTACGTCAACCTGAAACCGGAAAGCTTCCTCGACACCTATCGTCGACTGGTGGACCAACACCTGCCTGAATCCCGCCGGGCGCCAATCCTGGCAGAGCTGGAAGCCGGACTTAAAGGCTATACCTACCTTGAGCATCATGGCGGAGACGTATGATGAGTACGCTGAACGGTCAAGAAGATTACTCGCTGTACGCCAATGCCTTTGGCTTTTTGCGCCAGCCACTGAACTTTGACCCGGTCAATGCCCGGGCCGACATCGTAATCACCGGTGTGCCTTTTGACCTGGCCACCACCGGGCGCAGCGGCAGTCGGCTTGGGCCAGGTGCCATACGCAAGGCATCGGCCAACCTGGCCTGGGAAGGCAAGCGCTGGCCATGGTCGTTTGACTTGAAAGATTGCCTGTCGGTCATCGACTGTGGTGACCTGGTGTTTGAGAGCGGTAATGGCGATGACATGGCCGAGCGTCTGTATGAGCACGCGGTGAGCATACTGGCTAGTGGAAAAAAGATGCTCAGCTTTGGCGGCGATCACTTTGTCACCCTGCCGCTGCTGCGTGCTCACGCCAGATACTTTGGGCGCATGTCGTTAATTCATTTCGATGCTCACACCGATGACTATGATCTTGGCGGCAAGTTTGACCACGGCACCATGT
>JAQFVO010001312.1 GCA_027942505.1 Endozoicomonas sp.
TCCCTAATGAGTCGGCTATCGCATTCATCGACAATTCCATCATCAACCTGTTGGTAATAGCATTATTATCCCTGAAAAACTCATGTCTGGAGAGGCTGCTTTCCTGAACGTGTCAAAATCTACAAGCTACAAACCCATTATTTTCGACTGTGCTTTTCTGGCGAATAAAAAGCTGCGAGACAGAGTTGCTGTGAGATTAAAAGCTGGCATAAAGCCGGAGATTATAGGAGCATTTGATGAAGAACTATTAGACGGTAAGATTGAAAGATTGTTTTTTTATTGGCTGGCGGCACATCACACGAATGAATCTGTTTCTCCTGTCTGGTTGGCAAAAAATTATCAATCCTGCTCTGAGACAGCGAGGCCGTTCTATTTTGATTATCTTGTTGATCACACATGGGAAGTTGAAAAAACAGCCAGATTAATATTGCCCCCGGAACGAATAAAAGAGTATTTTAACCAGCCTTCTGCTGTCGTGCTTCAAAAGGATGATTTGTTTGTCCTTTTGGATGAGTTTCTTTCCCTTATCGCCACTTAAGGAAATGTAAATCGATAACAAGGTTATTGAATTTTTGTCAAATCAATGGGGGTGAGTAAATTGACAAGTTGGTGACAACGTCCCCCTTGTTCATTTTTGTGGTAGACATTAAGAGCCTGGTTTTGAAGGGTGCCTTTAATGAATGAACTCAGTGGTATAAATAAAGTAGTGAGAGCATCTCAGATATTGCCGGCTTTTGACAAGGAGATGTAATCATCTACGCTGCTCAATAAATATTCATGCGTTTGCTGTGCAAGGAACATTCTTATCATCTTGTTGTCCAATAACCAAGGAAGCTTGCAATAATGATTCAGGGATGTGTCGACAAATGAATAAATGTCTAACAACAAATAAAGTCAGCGGTTTTAACACTGGTCAAAATCAAAAAGTAACCCACTCTTTACAACACAATGTGGGAGGCAAAAAAAAACTGGGTTTTCCCGATAAAAAAACGAAGCCTCACAAGCCTCCAGTAACGCGAATAAAATCAGTAAAACTTGATCAAGTTCCACCGCTTAGTTTAAAGCAAAGGTCTGCGGCTGCCCGTGGGGTTTCCTCTCACTTTGATCACTCTCCCTCAACTCATCAGGAGGTTACCCATCAGAGCCTGAGCACCGGTACGTTCTATTTTGCTAATGACCTATTAACCCAGCAGCGAATTATTGATCATTTACGCCATCAACAGCCTGAGACGTATAGCATTCGTTCGCTGGATGATCTGGACAAACACGGCCTGATGAAACAAACCTGGGTGGAGGAGGGCGAGTTGCACAAAGCCGAAGGCCGGCTATTTACCGACGAGCCGATGACCCTGGTTTTCGACCTGATCACCATGACACCCGGCGATATCGCCAGCTTTAATGACCTTCTTCAGGTGGGGCCCAAGTGTAGCGATAAACCACTGGGCGACCATATCCGGCGGGTATTTCTGGTCAACGACGCAATGCTGGACGGGAGCCAGCCCGCTAACCCGGATCTCTGGCGCCGATTGGGGCAAATGCAACAGCCGATCGTATCAGAAGCAGACTTTATTACCGATTCGGTGACCGATGAAACCTTGTTGGCCCAAAAAACCACCAAAGATATCCCGGCGAATGCTCACCCCATCACCATCGACTTTGCCACGACTGATGATTGGTACCGGCGACTGTTTGGCGCGATTATCCTTGATGAACGGGGTCGTCTGGTTTTTTCGGAAGGGGCCCTGGCCAACCTGAAAGACAATACCCACATAGTATTTAAAAACGCACCATGGAAAGATACTGGCTTTCAGACCGCTCTGGCAACAGCTATCAGGGTCGGTGGATTCACTGCTAACAGACAGTGGTTCAGGCTGCCTGAACAGCTATCCCTGTCGGCAGAGCATGTCTGTGCAACCGAACTCAATGCCCAAAAAGATCAGACGATCACAGACAGCGGACTGTTTAGTCCCCAAAGCGCATTTGTCGTTGTTAACGGCAGTTCATTGGAGCGCCTCAAAGGCCATGTCAAG
>JAQFVO010000015.1 GCA_027942505.1 Endozoicomonas sp.
GTTCCGGGGTGGGTTAAACTCCTGCAAAGCTCCCATTTTCCGCACTCCTGCAATGCCCATAGCTCACACAGTCTCTGTCCTATCCAGTTGGTCAGATAACGTCCGCCAAGACTGAAGGTTAGCTTGCGAGATTGGGTGGGAATCCTCTGAAAGTACTGCCATTTCCCCTCTGAGTCCGGCCTGAGCATGATGTATGAAATCTCAGCAGTTGCCTTTCGTACAACAAGCGTTGCCAGCAGCCAATCTCCAGACGGGCCGAACGCGATAGAACTAAACCACTGCTCCGTTGCCCCCTCGGTATCATGAACGAGCTGGTCCACAGTCATTAACCCAGAAAAGTTCCAGCTGCCCTGACCCAGCGACAGGATCACCAGTTTATCCTCCTCGGACACGATGGCTAACTGCTGCTCTGACGGGGAAAACTGGATCTGTCCAATATGATCATTAACCCAGACACCGTCTGCTATCGGCATGGGGATCCACTGCCTTTGGTCATCAAAACACCTGATGCTCTCGATAATTTGGAGCTCGGGCATAATGGCCGTATATTTCCCTGGCTTACTGAACTGATAGTTGTTTACCTCATCGCCCAAATGTCTGCAGCGCAACTGCCATTGGTTGGTGTAATAATCACGGCAGAAGTATTCAGCTATGTTGTCAGAGGAAAAAAAGCAAATAAAACTTGCATCGGTTCTGGAACCCAATGCTGCGGACGGCCGGAAACCGGGGAGTTTCATCGGGTCTACTTCCTGTTCTGACCAAGAGCCTGCCCCGCTCTGGCTCACCAGCCACACCTTGGGGAGCGTCCCATCATAAAACCACAGATTACTGCTGGTCAGGCTAAATTCAACTTGCAAATAGCCCCTCGGACGAAAACAGGAAAAAACTTCCATGGCCCGATATCCCGGGGCAGACATTATGTCTCTGAGGGTATGAAAACACACTACGGCCGCCTCTTGTTCAGCATCTAAGCGCTTGCTCACTTTGTCGGGCAGTGCAGCCGTGAAGGGATGCAGATGATTTTTTATCACCCATTTTTGCCATGACAGGGACTGCGGGAAGTGTTTCCTGAACGGCCCCGATAACTGGTGGTAAAAGAGGGTTTCATAGTGATCCGCTTCAACCACTTCCCGAAATCGCCTACAGGTATCTCGTACCCGGGCAATGTCCTCATGCCTAAGGTACGAAAAAATGTGGGACAGTAACTCCGTGGGATAGTTGCTGACATCCCACTGTAACCATGATGCAAACTCTTTTGTCTGATGTGAACGTGCTCGTTTAGGAGGTGTCTGGCCAGTGGTATCAGCAACAGGCGTTTGCGTTACTGGCAACATTGGCGTTTAGCGCTCTTGGAAGGCTGGATCGGAGGTCTGTGGTAAATTACCTGAGTCCACCGATGAATTGACTGCTCGGAAATATTCCTCCCTTGCAACTGAAGCTAGCCTTGACGCTTCTTCTTTACTGGTTTTTCTTCTTATTCTACAGAAAGTATTCTGATAGATTCTTTGGCCAATTGCAGAGAAGGGGTTGTTCTGACAGCGCTTCCTAAGGCTCTCCCTACTGCGCTCCTTCAGGTGCTGTGCGAAAGCGGGATCATTCTGGTAGCGCTTCCTTTGACGATCCTTCTGGCGTTGTGCGAAAGCGGGATCATTCTGGTAGCGCTTCCTTTGACGCTCCTTCTGGCGCTGTGCGAACGCGGGATCATTCTGGTAGCGCTCCCTTTTGCGCTTCCTTTGGCGCTCCCTTTCGCGCTGTGCGAAAGCGGGATTATTCTGGTAGCGCGCCCTTCGGCGCTCCCTTTCATGCTCTGCGTAAGCTGGATTTTTGCGTCGCTCCCTTTGGCACTCCCTTTTGCGCTCCCTTTTGCGCTCAGCTCGTGAAGATCTATCGGCAACAATGTTTGCTGAGTTCATTGAACT
>JAQFVO010000084.1 GCA_027942505.1 Endozoicomonas sp.
GCTAATACGCTGCTTCAGCAAATAACCTTCCAACATCCATATCTTATTTCGGGCATTCTCCTTTGCTATCTTCTGCCCGATTTCTGCATTGAAATTTTCAGGGCTGACGCAAGCACTTTCGCCAGTAACCGTGAATCCATTTTTCAAGGTCAGGCAGCAAACAGTCAGGCATGAATCTTCAAAAACATGAAACTGCGTTTTCGCAATAGTAGCGTCGATCAATTCAGGAGTCAGACGGGGTGCATTTAAGCCTTTGTCCTGAATTTCTTTTTCAATAGCTTGTTCGTTCATCGTTTTTCCTCATGGTTTTAAGGTGCAAAACACCTAACAACAGCCTCGTGCGGCGGTCACTTGTCTTGGTCGTGCTCAGGGTGTTCTTCAAAAAATGCTTGCAACGGTGTCTTGCCGTCAGCGAACGGTTCGTGCCAGCCCATCGTCGGGTTTACGTACTCGCCGAAATACTCGGCTATTTCGGTTAACGCACGGCTCCACCAGTGAAAGTCGTCGCCTTTGTAGTGGTCGTCGCACGAAAATTCTACGGTTTTATTTTCCATTTTGGTTCACTGGTTCTCCGTGATTATTTATTGGTAGCCTGCATCGCGTACAACTCGACAGCATATGACAGATAAAAAACAGCAAGCCCGGACCACGATTCTATGGTTTTTGGCACCGGGATTTCTCCCGCGTGTTGTTCAATGAAATCAAAGACGTCATCCCCGTGCTCTGACATGGTTCTCAGAGCCTGATGATAGGTCACGGCTGGCATGTATGCGCCGCTGTGACAGCCGCCATAGTTAATCGCTTCAATGTCGTGTTCGTCGAGATCATCAATAATAAACGCTGGCTGACCTTCCATGCTCGCTCCTACCGTTATGCGTTTTGAATAAACGCCTGCCAGCGTTGATAGCGGGCATAGCAATCTGGTTCTACTCCGTTGGCCTGCATCGCCAGGTGTAACGTGTGCAGGCAGTCTTTGAAGTGTTTTAGTAGTTCAGTGTGATGGTTACGACTGTTCCACAGGTCCATTAAAACATCAGGGTTTTCGCTGGTGTCCGTTTCTACGTGACAATTGATGCAACAGACTGAGTACAAGTCCCCGCCCTGTACGAATCTGGCCCGACCGTTGCAGAATGGGCAGGGTTTTAAATCGTCGTCGCTGAGCATGTGCGCTCCAGTTTTTCCATAAACGCTGTTTGGTCATGCAGGGCAATAAAATTATCGTGCTGCTTAAGGCGCTGGTAACACTCATGCAAGAGTTTGTTTTTTTGTTGTACCTGGTCGTCGAGTTCGCGCAAGTGCTGGAACAGAGGCTCAAAATCGAACGCCAGAATGTCAGCCTCGTCGGCGTCTTGTATTTGCCTGATCAGCGATTCTGCTTTGGTCACTGGGATTCCTTGTTCTGTTCGGGCGTCAACGTAATCTCGTGCTCGAAAATAGTCACGGTGATTGTTTCACCTTGGTTCAGTCGCTCGATGTTTGAACGGGAGATCATTGTGCCCATCCGATGCGGATAAGCAGCACGAACCATGGGCCGAAAAATAAACATGATCAAGGTAATGCCCAGCAGACCCCAGGCACCAGTCAAGTTGTCCAGCACCAACCACTGCACAAGCATGATAACTGGCGCGATCAGAAAATAAATGTCGAGCCAGCGGGTGCGATCACTGAGAAACTTAATGCTCATGCACCAACCCTGCTTTTTGTTTCAGTTCGGCCAGGTAATCGAGGGCGTCGATCTGGTACTGTTCCATGTCATGAATGTCTTCTTTCAGGCTTCGACACAGAACCCATGTTGCCCAAAAAATAACCAGCAGACAGAGCACTGAGAACCCGACAACAAGATCAACATTGTCGTGTCGACCGATGGCGTAGCCCTGCATGGCAGAAAACACCATAAGAGTCACGGCCCGGTAGAACTTGCAGACGTTAGACCGCAGTGCCAGGCGGTTCGAGAGGTAATAACACTTGTCGGACAGCCTATTTTTTTTCATAAAACCACTCCCGAATGTCCAGAAATTGCAAATGCCCAAGTTTTTTTATCAGCAGTAACATGACTGCCTGGGCTGGGCCGATCTGGTCCAGTTGAGTAATTATATGATCGTTGTGTGAGTCGACGCACTCACTCGGATCGTCGAACGCGAAAAAAGTACGACACACCATGGGCCGGTACTTGTACACCGAGCACTGGTTATGTTTCAGGAACACGCAAGGCCCGGACTTGTCGATACTGGCGTTAGCAACCGCAGAGAGTGGAATACCGGTTCGGTTGCTGATGTACCGGGCCTCGATGTCGAGCACAGTAGTCGGATTGTGACAGCAGTGCGAGCAGCCTTTACGACACACCGACGACTCGGCCAGTTGGACTGTCTGGACATACCAGTCAACGAACTCGTAGGCTCGTTTCATGATCATGCTTTCGTGAGCCTGAGTGTGCTTGATGTAATTTTCCAGCTCGGCGTACTTAATGTTGATCTCGGCAGAATGTTTCTTGGCCAGCGCGGCTGACCGGTTAAACCGTTCGACTGCGCCGGGGTACTTCGGGCTGTCTGTGGCGATAACGTTGTCGTCAAGAGACTGCATGTTTACGTTCCTGGTGAGTACTCGGTTTCCAGATCGGCAAGGATTTTATCGAGGTCGTCGAGCGAGTACCGGGTGTCGTTAACCAAGTTGTACATCTTGATAATTTTAGGCCAGTCCAGGCTTTCCTGCCTGCTGTCCGGCAAAGAAAGTAACGACAAGATTATTTTTTTTAGTGCGTCCATGTAATGCTCCTGATCAACACCAAAAGTATCTTTAGAGTGCTACGAGAGCCGCACTCTAAGAGTATTTTTGGATTAGATCAACGTCCGATTTGTGACGTGTTGAGTCGCTGACGAATGAGTATTATTACGTAGCTCAGGAGGGGATAAACCCGTGCGCCGTCAGAGCCGCTATGGCATTCATGACGCGCAGGTCGCCCAGTCTGGCGATTAGTTCTGGTAAATTTGTGACGTTAAAACGACGAAACAGATTATTTTCTCGTCGTGTTTGTTGACGGCGGTCAACATGAAAGTACTCTTTGAATTTCAATTGTGACCACTTGTAAAACCGCGCATTGATTAGCGCCATGTCATCGACAGACAGAATTTCATCGCCGTAGGGGGTCCAAAGTCCTGTTTCGGGGGTAAACGTATCGAGCAAGTCGACTTCCAGAAGATTCGTAATTTCTACAGCAAGACCACAGATATGATTGCCAATCACTTCTTGATGCAGACGCAAAACACGCCACCTGTCGACGGCTTTTATTGTTTCGCAGACCTCAATACTCCCCTTTTCCACCGTCATTTGATCGGTGGTTAAACAGATAGTTGCCGTCGGGTTGTACCAGGGCATATCTGACTCGAACTTACCTTTGATTTCCTCGGGAGAGAAGCCGCAAAGCCGCGAGAAGTTGTTGCAACAACTCATATAGCTGAAATCGAAGCCTTTTTTGTACCTGAACATGATTAAGCCCTGTTTTGCAGACAGAAACCACGGCACAGGTTTAGGTGTCGAATAAAAAATTGTCAAACAGGATAAATAATTATCAATCAGTCTCAAACAATCTCGCGGCACGGCCCCCCAGGGCCGGGACGCAGCAATTTTCTTATCTTAGCTGTCTTAGCTGTCTTGGTTTTTTAGATAACCGAGCTGGATGAGGGCAAGCCGATAGAACGTGCTGAACTGATCGAGGCGCATGAATACATATGAGTCAGACGTTGCCTGCTGGTTGCGGCGGTTGATGACAATAGGTGACTCGGGAGAGTTGGTGAGAGACTGGTTGCGTTCGGCCTGTTCGAGAGCTGCGGGGAAAGACAGTTTCTCGACGCGCTTGGCTTCGACAAAAAGACCCGGCGTGCCGATCAGGTCAGCCCCGCCCACGATACCGATGTTGCCTCCGCCAGAGAGAGGGGCACGGGAGCATTGTTCCCGTTGGTAAACGTGTTCGTTAAGCCAGGCTGCCAGTTCTCGCTCGAACTTGTCGCCCTTGGCTTTTGCGCCCCTTGGTTTCAGTGCCACAAAAATAGTCTCCGGTGTCGTCGGTCAGATATTAAAGCCGTAGTCGTCATGGTTGCGCTCTTTGCATGAGTTACAGATGTACTGCCACTTGGGACGAGTTGCTGTTGATTTACATTTCATGCAGGGCCGGTTCCAAGTGGCGGGTTTGAACTTGGGGACGTACTTGGCACCGTCGAACTGTTTGATATTGTGTCGGGCGAGAATGCGCTTGAGCGTGTCGACGCAGACGCCGATATGGCGGGCTAGATGGGTAAAAGTGCAGTCGTTTATATTGTCTCGCAGATAAGAAAGCTGCTCGTCCGTGAGCGAAATATGCCGAGGCATAAATACTCCTGTTTTTTCTTTTTATGAGACCTGAGTCGGTTAACTTTTGCAAGTCGTTTGTGTCGAGATAGACACACGACGAAAAATAAATTTGCCGTTGCTGAGTTAAGTGTGTAAACTCAAAAGCGCTTCATACAGGAAACGAAGCGGGGAAAAAGTTTAAGGAAGAAAAGAGATGCAGTCGGCCCTTGGGGGGCCGCCTGCGAAATTGCTTAAAAGAGAGAGGAAGGAGCGGAGTGGCGTTAGAGAACGCGCTTTTGACTCGACGAAAATTTTAAAAATTGAACAGAATTTGAGCAATACACCAGAGCAAACTTCAGGACACCCGCCTACCGAACATCTCGCCAGAGCCAAAGCTGATAATCGAAAAAAGTACCCTGAGCTGGCCCAAGTGGTTGATCAGCTACGGGCAGTGTTTGGCCAGGATCAGGTGAAAGTGGTGCGGATCACCGAGCACAAGAAATGATTGAACTGATACGGATGTTGCGGCCCGTCACGAAACGAAAGATCGAGACCAGTGTCGTCTGGCAAGACCGCCGATGGACCCTGACCGAGCTGGCTGAACAGTACAACATAAACCGCACCACGTTGTATTCTCGCATCGTCGAGCGAGGCTGGTCTGTTGCCAGGGCACTGGGGCAACCGGCTAATAACAAGCGACGTACCGCCCGGCGCAAGCCCCGCTCCCTTTATGATTACAAAGGCCAAGAGTACTCGCTGACCGAGCTGTGCGAGATGTCGGGTGCCAGCATGTCGACGTTACTCAGCCGCATGGCCAAAGGAATGACGGTCGAGCAAGCCGTTGACACCCCTGTGAACAAAAAAAATCACGAACCGGACGGCGGAGTAAAAAAAATGGATAGGCAGATTACCAAAGAAATTCTGAGGCGTCTGAGCGTCAGATACCCGGACGATCACGACCTGACCTGGCTGCTCGAAGAACACGAGAAAAACTGCTTTCACGGAGAGGGTGCGCTGCTCGAAGAGTACTGGCGCAGAGGTCTGGCCGACAGTGAGCTGTTTCAGGATTTTTGCGACAGTTTTGAAATCAGCTACATGTGCTGCCCGACTCGTACGGAGTTTTCCGAGTTTGATTTTTTTGTCGATCGACGCAACGAGAGCAAGGTTCCCGTCTGCCCACACTGTCGAGTGTCAGTGCTCGATCCGAACTACGACCAGCGACACTACCCGGTGTTTAACTTTATTCTGAACCCCGAGAAACCACATGAGCATAAGAGAGCGCAAGCTGAAAAATCATCTGAACAGCAGCCTGATCGCACTTACAGCGGCCCAGCGTGAACTGGACAGCGCGGGGTATGCGGAACTGGCGAAACGCATTGAGCCGCTGATGAACTCGGTGCGAAAACAACTGACCACCATGTCAGCCTACCAAAAAAAATGACCCGCCAGAGCGGGTCATTTCCTTTTCAAGACAGAAAAAACCGGCAGTGCCAGAGACAGTGCCGGTTTATTCGTTTCGCAAAATCCCTGCGGTCGCAG
>JAQFVO010000088.1 GCA_027942505.1 Endozoicomonas sp.
TCTCAGGCCCTGGTGGTCAGATATGAGCGGTCAAACAACCAGTTGCCAGATCGGTTATTGACCCGGTAGAGAGTGGCAGGGCGGTTGCTGCCGTGGCGTTTTTTGCCAGTATCTGCCAGCAAATCACTGTTCAGAAAACGATTGCGAATGGAACGCATGGGGGGAGCCTTGGCCAAAATAATGGAAAAAACGTTCTGAATATCTGCCAGGGTGAATGCTTCCGGCAGCAGATAGATGGGTAAGGCACTGTACTGTATTTTATTTTTCAACCGTTCCAGCGCCTCCATCACCAGCTGGCTGTGGTCATAGGCCAGTTCTACCGCGGGCTGCCCGTGGACAATATCCAGCCACAGGGCGTCAGACGACAATGATTGATCGTTACCTGGGCGCAGCAGTACATAATAAACCACCGTTAATGACCAGCCCCGGGAGTCGCGCTGGTTATCGCCAATGGTGACGACCTGTTCAAAGTAAGTGGCCGGCTCTGAAGTCAGACGACTCAGTTGGCGTCTGGCGGTATCTTCAAGGCTGTGATCGTCTGCCGGTTCAATTCTGCCGGCGGGCAGTTGCGGCTGATCGGCCGTCGGTAACTGGTAGACCAAAACCTGCAAACGGTTGCTGGCCGAGAGGCGAAAGGCGACCAGGTCAACGGAGATCAGTGCTGTGCTCAGGCTTTTGGCCGACTGCTGACCATCATCCTGCTGAGACTCAAGGCTCGGTTCGTGGCGTTCCGTCGCGGCACGGCCTGATAATGGCTCTGGGCTCATTGACAAGTCCTTGTGGATAATACGCAAGTTGACAGGTTAGAGAACATAATTCACTATGTTAGTGAATTATGTTCCTTTTGTCACGGTGAAAACAATGTATGCGATTGGGCCTCGTGAGACCTTAGCCGCCTTTGATGTGGATGCGCAAAACTGTTTTACGCCGCTGTGTCCGGATGAACTCCCGGTGCCTGGTGGCCACGGTATCGTCCGGGAGCTGAATCGCCAGGCCCGGCTGGCTGGCTTGCGGATCGGCTCCAAAGATGCCCATCCAGCCAATGCCGTTTGGGTGGCCACGGGCGAAAAACCGCAGTTAACACCGGTTACCGGCTATAGCGAAGCTGATCTGCACTGGAACCGTCATGCCGTGCCGGGAACAGCAGGATTTGAGCTTGTGGCCGGGCTGCCAGGTGTAACTGACTACGACTTCTTCGTCTGGAAGGGTGTCGAGACAGATATTCACCCTTATGGTGCCTGCTTTCATGATCTGGGCGAAAAGCTCAGTACCGGCGTGATCGAATTTCTCGCTGCCCAGGGTATTGTCTCGGTGGTGGTTGGTGGTCTCGCCCTCGATTATTGCGTAAAAGTGACGGCCTTGCAGTTACAGCGCGCCGGTTTTCAGGTTTATGTGAATCTTGCTGCCACACGCGGAATGTCCCCGGGGTCAGTCGCTCAGGCCATGGCCGAGCTGGACGTTGCGGGGGTGATTACGATCGGCAGTGCTGATGAGCTGATTATCGACGCTGATATCGGCGCAGTCAGTGCCAGTTAAAAGGTTGTAAGTATGGATAACCCTATTATTCAGAGCCTGCTTGATACGGATCTCTACAAGTACACCATGCAACAGAGCATGGTGCATCGCTATCCAAAGGCGTGGGCCCGGATGGAGTTCCACTGCCGGGACAGTGAGGCGTTGGGGGTGTCTGTCAAGCAGCTGCAGCAGCAGTGCCAGTTGTTAGGTGACTTGCGTCTGCAGGATGATGAGCTGCACTGGCTCGCATCACTCCCTTTCATAGCCGATGACTTTATTGAACATCTGCGCAGCTTTCGGTTGAATCCAAATGCTGTTGCCATTGAACAACGCAACGGTCAACTGTCGTTGACCGTTGAAGGGTTATGGAGCGACATTACCCATTTTGAGATTTTTCTGCTGGCTATCGTCAGCGAATTGCACGGCCGTAACTTCTGCCAGCACCGTGCTGATGTTCTTGTTCAGGGTGAGCAACGTTTGCAGCAGAAACTGGCCCAGCTGCCTCAGGGCACTGGTTTACAGCTGGTGGATTTTGGCACCCGCCGTCGTTTTTCCAGTGTCTGGCAGCGTCATGTGGTTACCACCCTGAAGCAACAGTTGCCTGAGAACTTTTCTGGCACCAGCAACCTTAACCTGGCCAGAACGCTGGGGTTGAAACCAGTGGGGACCATGGCCCATGAATGGCTGCAGTCGCACCAGGTGCTGGGCAGCAGCCTGCGTACCAGTCAGAAAGAAGCCTTGCAAGTCTGGCTGGATGAGTATCACGGTCAGCTGGGCATTGCCCTGACGGATACTATCAGCATGGCGGCCTTTCTGGAGGACTTTGATTATCCGCTGGCCAGTGTCTACCAGGGAATGCGCCATGACTCGGGCGACCCGTTTGTCTGGGGCGAGCTGGCGCTGGACCATTATCGTCGGCTGGGCATTGACCCGCGTGGTAAAACCCTGGTGTTCAGCGACAAACTGAACTTCGACAAGGCGTTGGCCATTCACCAGTGGTTTGCCGGTAAGATCAATGTCAGCTTTGGTATTGGCACTTACCTTACCAACGATATGGGTTTCAAGGCACCTAATATCGTCCTCAAATTGACAGAGCTAAACGGCGCACCTGTGGCCAAACTGTCGGACAGCCCGGGTAAAACCCTGTGTCGTGATGAGGCCTATATCAAACTGTTGAAAAAAACCTTTGGCTATCGCCACAGCGCTGTGACCCGTTCGAGTGCGCGGAATTAACCTGCTGGTGAGGCCGTTTGCAGCAAGCTGGCTGTTGACGTTGTGCGGTGTTTTATGCACAATGCACGGCATCGGGGCGCGACGCCCCGATCGTTATGGCGGACCTTGCCGGTCCCCCCGCAATAATTAACTGCGAACCCCGCCAGGCCCGGAAGGGAGCAACGGTAGTAGTGACATTGTGTGCCGGGGTGTGGCTGGCAGGGGCTGTCACCCATCTTTACCTCGCCGTTATTTTCTCCCTTTTTTTATCCTCTCTTCCTGTTGATTAGCTGATCATGTGCCGTGCTGATTCCCCTGCTTTGCGTAAAATGTAGTTGCTGCACACTGCCCATCAGGATGGCAAAAACCAAACAAGGGTTTCGGGATGAGAGAATCTGCAAATCAATCAACAATCGCTTCCTGATCGTGCAATCTCAGGGCTTCTTGGTTAGCATAGAGACGCTTCCGGGCAGGGCGTCGCTGCCTGGCCTATCGTATTTCCATTTCAGGTATTGATGCTACTCAATGAGCTATCAGGTTCTTGCACGCAAATGGCGACCCCGTTCTTTTCAAGAGCTGGTCGGGCAGTCCCACGTTTTACAGGCACTGGTTAACGCTCTTGATCAGGATCGCCTGCATCACGCTTACCTGTTCACCGGCACCCGCGGTGTGGGCAAGACCACCATTGCCCGTATTTTTGCCAAGTGTCTGAACTGCGAGCAGGGCGTCAGTTCCACGCCCTGTGGTCAGTGCCCGGCCTGCAAGGAGATTGATGAAGGGCGCTTTGTTGACCTGATCGAAGTGGATGCCGCCTCGCGCACCAGGGTGGAAGATACCCGGGAGCTGCTTGATAACGTCCAGTACGCGCCAACCCGGGGCCGCTACAAGGTGTACCTGATCGATGAGGTGCACATGCTCTCCAGCCACAGTTTCAACGCCCTGTTGAAGACTCTGGAGGAGCCGCCACCCCATGTGAAATTTTTGCTGGCCACCACGGACCCACAAAAACTGCCGGTGACTATTCTTTCCCGCTGCCTGCAGTTCAGTCTGAAAAATATGACACCGGAACGCATTGTGGGTCACCTGGAGCATATTCTCAAACAGGAACAGATACCGTGTGAACCGGCTGCCCTGTGGCAGCTGGCCCGCAGTGCCGACGGCAGTATGCGCGATGCCCTGAGCCTTACCGATCAGGCTATCGCGTTTGGCAACGGCCACATCAGGGAGGTCGAGGTGGGTGCCATGCTTGGCACCATTGACCAGGGGCAGGTGCTGAAAATGGTGACCGCACTGGCCAGTGGCAATGCTGCCCACATTCTGCGCACGGTGTCAGCCCTGGCGGAATACTCGCCGGATTACCTGGCCGTGCTGGACGATATACTCTGCCTGCTGCACCGTATTGCCATTGCCCAGGCGGTCCCCGATGCGGTGGATAACAGCCAGGGCGATCGTGAGCAGGTGGTAGCACTGGCCGGTGCCATGACGGCAGAAGATGTTCAGCTCTATTACCAGATCGGGCTGGTGGGCAAAAAAGACCTGCCCCTGGCCCCGGATCCACGAGGCGGGTTCGAGATGGCTCTGCTGCGCATGCTGGCCTTTCGACCCGATGGTGCGCC
>JAQFVO010000092.1 GCA_027942505.1 Endozoicomonas sp.
TTCCGGCACCCGACGGTGGCAGAACTGGCGCCGCAACTGACCCGGCAGATGTCCCTGATTCCACCCCGGGCACTGGACCATGGACCGATGTCATCTGCCCAGCAACACCTCTGGTTTATTGAGCAATACGAACAGGGCACCGCTGCTTACCATATCCCCATGTTATTCCGTCTGGCCCGTGCAGCTGACGCAGAAAAGCTTATCGCGGCCCTGAAGCAATTAGCCATTCGTCACCCGGTTCTGCGTACCCGCTTTTTGATGGATGAATCGGGTCATTGGGTGCAACACGTGAGTCAGGATGCACTGGCGACTGAACACCGTGAGGTGGCACAAGATAAACTGGATGATACCCTGGCAGACATCATCAACACGCCCTTTGACCTCAGTGGCGACTATCCTCTGAAGGTCGTCTCTCTCGCTGCGGGTGAGTCCCGGGTAATACTGTTACTGTTCCACCATATTGCCGTTGATGGCTGGTCCCTGGAAATCCTGGTCCGGGAGCTGGTTCTGCTTTGTGAAAACAGTGTCACGAATACGTCCGGCATGGAGGCACTGCTCCCCCCCCTGGACATTGACTACCTGGACTTTACCCTGTGGCAACAGAACACCTGGGAACCGACTCAGGCAGCCCCTCAGATTCAGTGGTGGCAGAAACAACTGGCCGGGCTGGAGCCCCTTAATCTGCCACTGGATTATCCCCGCCCGCGGCAATTCGATTACCGGGGACAACGTTGTCAGTTTACTCTGACGGCAACACTGTCCGGTCAACTGCAACAACTGGCCCGTGATCAGCAGACCACTCTCTACACCGTCATGCTCAGCGCCTTTGCCCTGCTGCTCAGCCGCTACAGCGGCCAGGATGACCTGGCAGTAGGCAGCCCCATTGCCAACCGCTACCATCCCCAGCTGGACTGCCTCGTGGGCTTGTTTGCCAACACACCGGTGGTGCGCACTCAGCTGAATCCAGAACATAGCTTCACGCAGCTACTGTCTCGTGTTCACAGTACGGTCACCGATATGCAGCAATACCAGGCAGTCCCCTTTGAGCGGCTGGTGAAGCAGCTCTGCGTCGAGCGAGCCCCCTCACATACACCACTATTTCAGGTCATGTTTGCGGTTCAACACTTCACGTTGTCTGAACTGTGGCAGGACATCGACACGATTCAACTTGAGCCCCTGCTGAACCTGGGTAACATCAGCAAATTCGATCTAGCGCTAGGCATCGACAACGGTGGTGAACCATTCACCGGCTGTATTGAATATCGCCCTGCCCTGTTCCGGGCTGCGACCATTCATCGGCTGGTACAACACTACTTGCAGATATTGGAACAAGTGGTATCACAACCTGCCATTCGCTTGCGGGATATCAGCTTGCTCACTGCGCAGGAGTACCGGCAAATTGTCGTAGACTGGAACGACACCGATAGCCAACTGCGCGCCGCGCAAGAGAACTGTCTGCTGCACCACTTGTTTGAACAACAGGCAGAACAATCACCGGACGACATCTGTCTGATCTTTGGGAATCAACAGCTGACCAACCGGGAAGTGAATAATCGGGCCAACCAGCTGGCAGTGACCATTCGGGAGCATATAAAAGGCCAGTGCAGCGGAACGGTTCCGCCGGAAACCTGCGTGGTGGTCTGTTGTGGACCCGGCCCGGAGATCAATATTGCCGCCCAGGCAGTGCTCAAAGCCGGTTGTGTCTATGTGCCGGTGAACCATAAGGAAGCACCGGAACGCATCAGGTTTATCCTGAGGGATACCAAAACGCCATTAATACTCACCACGTCACACAATGAATGGCTACTGTCGGATAATTCCTCATATTGTGCGCTGGCACTGGACACGTTCCACTGGACAGGCACAACCACAGCAATCAGTGATATCACAACTACACCTGACAAACTGGCCTACATTATTTACTCATCTGCTACTACCGGAACACCCAGAGGGATCATGGTTTCTCATGAGGCTGCCGTTATCCGTATTGAAACGTTTCTGTTACGATTTGCCATGAGCAACACAGACGTTCTGCTGCAACAGATTGACCATGGATTTTCTCTTTCCATCATGGAAATTTTCTGGGGTATGGCTGCTCCTGCCATTACCGTCATAGCCTCCGGGATAGCTCGTCATGATCCGAAGGCATTGTTGCAATCCATAAGCAAGAAAAAAGTGACTGTCGCTATTTTTGTCCCTGACGCACTGCAGCAATGGATAAAAGTGCACAACCAGAATGTCCCCTCCAACTTACGTTTAATCATCATCGGTGGGCAGGCATTATCAGCAGACGTGATGAACCAGACAAGGCAACTTTGTGACCATAAACCTTGCATTGCCCACGTTTATGGTCATGCTGAAGCGGTCATCGCCACGACCAGCTACGAGTCTCCTGCACCAGTGGGTAATGGTCCAATGCCCATTGGTCGCCCACTACCGACAACCCAAACCTTCGTCTTGGACAGCCTTGGGCAGCTATTACCAGCGGGCATCAGTGGAGAGTTATACATTGGTGGCAAGGCACTGGCTCGAGGGTATCAGAACCAGCCGGATCTGACCGAAGCTGCCTTTGTCAGAAACCCTTTTGCCTCATCGGAAGATCGTCACTCTGGTAACGACCGGCTCTATCGCACCGGTGACCGGGTGAAGTGGCTGGATAATGGTGAGCTACTCTACCTTGGTCGTATGGACCAGCAAATTAATATCCGCGGTTTCAGGATTGAACCCAGTGAGATAGAGCAGTGCCTGAAGCGCGTGAATGGCATTCGCCAGGCCATTGTGCAGCTGCGCTCACGACAGCAGTCAACAGCCGGGACTGGCGATGACTACCTGGTGGCCTGGTATACAGCCGAACAACCACTCGATGACACCGAATTACGGGAACAGCTCAAGCTGGAACTGCCCTCTTATATGGTGCCTGAGGTCTATGTTCCAGTGGCTTCAGCAAGTGGTCAGCTTGATGCCGGGACGCTGCCAGAACCGGAATTACAACTTGCCCGGCAGTATGCCCCACCCACCAACGCCACGGAAGATCGTCTATGCCAGCTGTGGCAGAGCTTGCTTCGGGTTGAGCGTGTGGGCATCCATGACAACTTCTTCCAGTGCGGTGGTGACTCCCTGATGGCTGTCAAATTATGCCAGATGATTAACCGGGTGTTGCCTGAAGAACTCCCCTTATCAGTGTTATTTCAACAGCCCACTGTGTCAGAACTTGCACGCTTTATACTTCGGACAAAATCAGACCTTTCAGCGATTGACTTTTTAGATGAAAACTTCGTCGGGGGATTATCTGCAACCGGCTACCCCGTTAAGCGACAATCTTAGGATAGACATTAAGTGCTTACTTCCCGCTTCGGGAAGTTAAAGATGGAACCACGAAGGACACGAAGAGCACGAAGGAAAAGAAAATCTCTTCTTTAGTGCTCTTCGTGGTTGCATCCGAAAGCCATTGATAATGGAGGGGTAAGCTTCTAATAAGCCCCAATAATCTGAATAATCCATTGCTGACCATTTTCACTGGTTTCTGAGTGCGCATTCGCTTCGTGAGTTTTGGATTTGGACTACCGTGGGCGTCTATTGCGCAGCTGAAAGCCAACAAATAAACCTGAAAAATAAGGACTATTAATACAGCTTGTGGCTCTCCTGAAGGCAGAAAAAATAGCAACTGCCCGCACCGATTGATCTGGGTCAAATAATTACCACCTGAGCACAAGCACAAATGCGAATGAGTTGCATTAACCGGAGTTTATTCATATTATTCGCACAAATTATAAAGAATGGCCTTATAATGGCGCCACTTTTAAAACTAAGAGCGAGCGCCAGCTCATTGAGTCAACTGCTTCCTTGAACTGTAAGCCCGCTAAAAGAAGTACCAATAGATATGAATCCAGACCAGATCCGAAAAAGCAGCCTGGCTGTTGCCGTTGCTCTTTTCACTTCAGCAACGGCCGTTGCACAGGAACCCCCTCCCGCTCAAGCTACTCTGATGAACCAGGTGACGGTTACCGCTACCCGTACTGAACGGGCGTTGGATGATGTGGCGAGTAGTGTGTCGGTTGTTACGGCTGCAGATGCAGAAAAGGATATGGCTCGTAATATCCGTGACCTGGTGAAATATGAGCCAGGTATTACTGTTGCCAGCGACAGCCGTTTTGGCCTGGGTGGTTTCAACATTCGTGGTATGGATGAAAACCGGATAAAGATATCTGTAGATGGGGTTAGTCAGGCCAAAGCGTACGGCTATGACAGAAGCTTACAGTCGCAGCGTAACTTCTTTGATATCGAAAGTATGAAGCAGCTGGAAGTAGTTAAAGGTCCGGCATCCAGCGTGCATGGCAGTGATGCGATCGGCGGTGTTGCGGCATTCATCACCAAAGACCCGGCCGACTTTCTTGAAGCAAGTGGTGATGATACCTACTTGTCCCTCAAAGGTGGTTATAACAGTTCCGATAGTAGCCTGGCTGAGACATTCACCGTTGCTAATCGTACCGGTGACCTGGAAAGCTTGTTGATTTACACCCATCGTGATGGCAAAGAAACTGAAACTTACGGTGGTCGCGGGGGTATTGGTGAAAGTCGTGAACAGGCCGATCCGTTGGATTACTCCGGTGATAGCGTTCTTGGTAAATTGCAGTATCAGATAAACGACAATCACAGGATTGGTCTTACCGCTGAGTGGCAGGATAGTCGAACAACAACGAACATGCTGTCTGCATACGGGGAAACGATTGATGATGTACCTGGTTTTGTACAAAGGCATTATACCAACCAGTTTGCTGATGATCAGGCAGAACG
>JAQFVO010000156.1 GCA_027942505.1 Endozoicomonas sp.
GACTTATCGCCGATGGTAGTGTGGGGCCTCCCCATGTGAGAGTAGGACATCGCCAGGCACCTCTTAGAAAACCCCGACAGAGCAATCTGTCGGGGTTTTTGTTATCAGTTCCTTTTTTCTACAGGTTTTCCCAATGAATACAGTGTTGATTACCGGCGCCAATCGTGGTCTGGGACTCGAGTTTTCTCGTCAATATGCGCAAGCAGGCTGGAAAGTAATTGCCTGTTGTCGCTCTGTGGCGCTGGCGGAAGATTTGCACAAGTTAGCGGTAACACATGATGTTGAGCTTCAGAAGCTAGATGTCACTATGGAGAGTGATATCAATGAGTTGGCAATTGCATTAGATGGTCGTCCAATTGATCATTTAATTCTTAATGCCGGAGTGCTTGGCGAGAAATGCGCAAACCTGGGTGAAATGACTCAGTCTGGCTGGTTAGAAGTTTTAACAATCAATACGGTTGCTCCTGCGCTGCTGATTCAGGCTTTACGCGAGAATGTGGCTGCCAGTGAACTAAAAACCATTGCCGGTATTTCCACTCGTGTATCCAGTTTGGACGACAACGGTTCAGGTGGTATGTATAGCTACAGAGCTTCCAAAGTAGCACTTAACCAAATATTGGTCAGTGCAGCCAGGAACCTTGCAGACCAGGGCGTAAAAACCATCGCCTTGCATCCTGGTTGGGTTCAGACCGATATGGGCGGTGAGGGTGCTTTGTTTACCGTTGAGCAGAGCGTGACCGGTTTAAGAAAGGTTATCAGTGAGTTGACATTAGAAGACTCCGGTTGTTTCCGGGTATTTGATGGCACATCCGTTGCCTGGTAACGAGTAATATCGCTGTCTTGATGTTGTCGTGTGTTAGGGGTTGGTTATCTCATCTTGTGAAATGGCAGGATTGGTTATCCTGCCATCTGGCGGGTCAGCGTTGTTGTGGAATAGGGAGCAGGTTTATCTCTACGCGACGATTGGCTGCCCGGCCTCCGCGGGTTTCGTTACTGGCAATGGGGTCTTGTGCGCCACGACCAAAGGCAGTGATACGGGTACCGCTGATTCCCTGGAAGGCAAGATAGTTGGCAACGCTGTTGGCGCGGGCCTGGGACAGTGGCAGGTTGATACTGTCACCGCCGGTGCTGTCGGTGTAACCGACAACTTGAATCAGGTTGCGGTCGAACTCACCGAAAACCTCGGCAACGGAGCTGAGGACTGGGTAAAAGGCGCTGTTGATATCAGAACTACTGGATGCAAAGGTGATGTTCGCAGGCATGATCAACTTGAGTTGATCCCCTTCCCGGTAAACCTGTACGCCGGTATTTTGCAATTGAGCCCTTAACGCTGCCTCTTGTCTATCCAGATAGTTACCGTAACCTGCACCCGCCGCTCCTCCGAGAAGGGCACCTGCGATGGCTCCATCTTTACCATTCGCTAGAGCCCCAATGGCGGCACCGGCAACAAGACCGCCGAGACCATAGCTGGTTGACTTACTGGTCTGTTGTTCACCGGTGTAAGGATTGGTTGTCTGGCAGCCGGTCAGCAAAGTGGCGGACAGTATGGTTGCAGTGGCAAGATATGCTGTTAATTTCATAATGACTTCCTGGGAAAGGGTAATTAAAAGTAATCAGGATCTGTCTGGTAATAACTTCCTGATTTTAACTGGCTAGTAAATGACCGCCGTCCGCTACCCGCAAAGCTCAACTGTTTGTGCTTTTTTGGGCGGCGGGTAGCGTGCTGCAACGTGGAAGTTACTTAAAGACAACTCCTCAGCGAGTTAGCCACGAATGATACTATTATCCCGAATCTCTTCGCCAATAGTTGTTTCGGGGCCGTGACCGGTGACGACAACGGCTTCTTCGTCCAGCGTGTAGAGTCGTTGTCTGATTGAGCGCTCAATACTCTGGTAGTCACCACCCCACAAATCGGTACGGCCAATGGATCGGCGAAACAGGGTGTCACCGGCAATCAGCAGCTTTTGTCCGGGAAACCAGAAGCACATCGACCCCGGGCTGTGCCCGGGAGTGTGCATGGCAACGCCCTGGCAACAAGGTAATTCTTCGTCGTCTTTCAGCCAGAAATCGGGGGGTGGTGCCGGCTGGTAGGGAATACCAAACATACGACACTGCATTTCCAGGTTATCCCAGAGGAACTTATCGCCTTCATGCAGATAGATGGGGGCGCCTGTCTGTTTTTTGATCTCGCCACTGGCCAGAAAGTGATCCAGATGGGCGTGAGTATGGATGATCGCCACCACCTGCAGATCCAGTTGCGCTAATCTGGCCATGATCAGTTCGGCATCACCGCCAGGATCTACGACAAACGCCTTACGAGTGAGTGGATCACCAATAATCGTACAGTTGCATTGCAGTGGCCCGACAGGAAAAGTCTGGCGAATAAAGTCTGTCTGGTTTGTCATTTGACCTTCACAGTTGTTTATCTGTCCAATCAGATAGTCGGTACTCATTATTGATCCAGCCAAAAAGCAGCTCAATCAGTACCTTTACGGCTATTTTTTCCTGTCGATGATGATGTGGCTGAATGAGCCATCCGTGTTGATTTTGAATGCCTTGCCAAAGCCAACCGTGTACTGACCATCGCCTGGTTTCAGGGCAAAGAGATGAAAGTCGGGCAGATTACGCAACACTTCAACCGTTTTGCCGAATTTTTCCTGAATGAGATCGAGCCAGTACCGGTACTGGTCACTTTCTCTTGGCAGCTCTTCTACCTGGCAGTGAAAAAATACCCGCTCACGGGCGTACATGTTTTTAGTCTGTGCTTCAGGGGCGGCAAACAAGATCGAGCAGACCGGATTGGCCAGCAGATTGGCGGTATGGTGCGCCAGCTCACTGACAAAAATGTAGAAGGTGCCATCTTCAGCGCGCAGATAGGGGGTATAGCTGATCTCCGGGTGACCTTCAGCGGAGAGTGTTGAAAGGCTCAGGGTTTGGTGTGAATCGATCAGTTTCTGGCAGTTCCCGGCAACGGCTGCCAGCTCTTCACCTGCGATCACGGTCACTTTTTCAGTCATGTTTTGCTCAGGGTGCTTCAAATGAGAGTCAATATCATTGGCTGTGTACTATAACTGATTGGCCCATCAGACGCTCATGGATTATCGCAGCAAAGGATTCGAGGCTGACGCGTTGATGAGGCAGTGACGTCAGAAGGACTGGAGATACCCTGGACTGGATTGATGTGATTTCTTTGCTCGCATATCCCATATCAGGCATGTCAGAAAATGAACGACATAATTAGTATAAAAAATGACAGGGCGCACGCATTCTGGCCACTCGTTTCCTGCAAAGGTTCAATATCCAACGGCTGTTCAGGCAGAACATACTGTTTAATGGCTGTTTTTATTCTCGCGCTTGCTGTATGCCGGCATACGCAGGCCGACATGGAAATCCGCAATACCTATCAGCTGATCCATGATCAGCTGTCAAAAATCCACTCTGTGGATAAGTATAAAAATGCCATGAACGCCCGCAACCAAAAACAGGAGTTGCCTGATATTGTGCTGTCACCCGGTGAAAGGCGCAGTATTTTGCTGCAAAATTTTGCTCAGATTCATCAAGCTCGTAATGACATTCTGACCCGCCAGAGTGTCACTGACTTGCACATCCTCAGCGGTACACAACATAACCCCCGGCAGAGTTTGCTTGGCAATATCGGTTCAACCATGACGGTGGCCGGTGAGATTATGCTGGCTAACCTGCTGATTTCCCCGATTATGGACGTGACCGTTTTGCAAAAACGTCAGCAGGCCTTGCAATATCTGCTGGATCATCCAAGACTCATCTTTCAGATTGAAGAGTACCTGATTCACTACGCGGCAGACGAAGATGGTCTTATTGTCCTGCTAGACCCGGCAGATGCCGTTAACAGCCCCCATTTTGATGATATTAATTACCAGACACATTTTCCGGGATTAACCGCCAGCGCCACTCATGAAGAAGTGGCCCGGCGTCTGAACGACATGATCAATATTATGGGTGCTCTTAATGTGCCTCTTGGGTTAATTGGCTCAACCTTTCTGGGCATTTTTGACAGCCGTTACGGGGTCGTTCGGGGACTGCTTGATGCCACCATCGGCTTGCCATCAAATATGAACCGGGTCATATCAGAGATCCACCACAACTATGACAATCTCTCCTTGCCGGTAAAGATATTTACCCTGAGCAGTTTTGCTTTGCTACAGGTCATTGCCGTTTATAAATCATACCGGCTTTTTCAGGACAATCGAGCAGCCTATACCTTTGTTATGGAGCGCAGCCGTCGTCCTGGCCGGTCTCTGGAGAGCGCCAAAGAGCTGGAGCAACTGATTTTGCGCCATCCGGTTCTTGAAGATATTCTCGATCATTATCGCGGCTTTGCCAGGTTGCACAGCTCTACCCAGGTTCAGGAGTTGATTACGCTGCTCGAGGGGGCGCCGGAGAAAACACCAGGCATATTTACCTATCTGGCAACGAATATGGGGCGTTACAAAAGAGGTCTGATGTTGTTGCGTCGTAACCATCGTGCACTGCTACCGGTTATGCAGGCTACGGGCGAAATCGATGCCTGGCTGACAGTGGCCAAACTGATCCGATCAGCTTCTTATCGAAGTAACAGCCCGATAGGCTTTGCCCAGTACGACACGGTTCAGGAGCCAATGCTGAGGCTTCAAGGGTTCTGGAATCCGCTATTATCCCCTGATGTGGCCGTGTCTGGTGATCTTGATACTGATCAGTCGTGTAACATTATTATCACCGGGCCGAATGCAGCGGGAAAATCCACGGCCATAGATGGCGTTGCTCTGAATGTGCTGCTGGCCCAGACACTGGGAATTTGTGCAGCAACTGCCTTAAGACTGACGCCGTTTACTTTTATCCACACGCACAAGTTTATTGAATCTGAGAATATCTCCGGAGTGTCCAGCTTTGGTGCCGAATCAAAGCGAACGATTGCTCTGCTGCAGAAATTGCAGGCACTGCAGATGCAGGATGAAGCAGGCGTTAACCGGCTCAGTATTGTCTTTTTGGATGAAATATTCAGTAACACCAGCCCCAGGGAAGGGGAGCTGGGCGCCATGACCTATATGCAGGCCCTGGGGAATTTCTCCCGGAACATCAGTATCTCTTCCACCCACTATCAGCAGCTTGCCTCACTGGCCAGCCAATATCCCGGCACGTTTCAGAATCTTCACGTCAGTGCTGAAATTGGTGCTGGAGGTGCTCTGAACTATGACTATGTGCTCAAGCCTGGCTTTTCAACACAGAATGTGGCTTTTGACATTCTCAGGGAAGAGGGGATTGAACAGGAATTTCTGGACAGAATTGAGGCTCTGTCACCGGCAGAGCAGGCAAAGGACAAGTGACAAC
>JAQFVO010000168.1 GCA_027942505.1 Endozoicomonas sp.
CAGCAGGACTCCGTGACGGTGGCTGCAGAGGTGGGCATGCACTGCGGTCTGGACGCGTCGTTCGTGGTGATCTGCCACCTCCTGCTCAACGCCGAAAGCTATCAGCAGGCCGTGCGCGACAACATCCTCTGCGGTGGCGATAACTGCGGCCGGGCGGTGACGCTTGGGGCCATTCTGGCCGCCTGTTTTTATGATAAAGCCGGAGCGTTGCCCAGCTTATGGGTCAGTCGCACCCGCTTCCCAGGCAGCGGTTGGTGGTTGCCGTCAGTGCTTGGGAAGCACTGACAGCCTGAGGAGTTGTCTTTGAATAATTGCTACATTTCGCGACGCTACCCGCCTCCCGCTGCCCGCAAAAGCCCAGCCATTTGTGCTTTTGCGGGAGGCGGGCAGCGTCCCTACGGAAAATATTTCAGGACAATTCCTGAGCTTCCAACAGTGGTGAAAGGGAGCCTTCGACAGCGTCGTGCATGGCGTAGAATGCTCTTTCGGCGTCGGCGACCAGGTATTCCTGGTCCTTTCCCAGCACGTCGTACAAGTTAACCGGGATCGACTTGTCATCTGCGTACAAAAGCTTCAATGGATCGTGATCAAAGATCAGTCTGGAGAAACAAGTAAGTGTTGGGACTGGGCTGTCTGGGTGGCGCCAGCCCGGGGAGTGGACTGCCCTGGTCCACTCCCCGGTATCGATTATGAAATCCACCTTGAAGCCACGGTATGCTGGTGAAACATTCAGGTTCTTGCGCGCATCTTCAGGATTGATGATGTGCAGAGTGTACTTTTGTGGGGCCTGGCCCTTACTCAGCGCCCACTGGCCGGTGGCAAAACTCTTGCAACACTGCCCTCCCAAATCCATAAGTTCCACGCTCTGGTCTGCGCTGAGCGTGATGCGATGCACAGTATCGTACAGGTGCGGGTTGGCACAATGTGTGCCGACAATCCGGTCACGGACAGATGCCGGCAGCGTATCCAGTGGCAAAAACCCGGAACCTTCCACGGCGACACTGCCATTGACGGGCAAGTCAACCTCTCGACCAAAAGCCTGTGCCTGCCGATTATGCGTGCCACCCGCCGGTTCCTGAGCGGATGGGGCAGTGGATGAGCTTATGCTGTTCATGACTGGCTTTCCTGTCAGCAGCGTCAGAAGCACTTCAGTGTAGATCAGGCTGGGGACAGGAG
>JAQFVO010000212.1 GCA_027942505.1 Endozoicomonas sp.
GCGATCTGACAAGCCGTTCAAAGCCTGGCTGGTTGGGCGTAACCGCAAGCGTCGCATGGAGGCTAACCCACAGCCTCCTACTATCGCGACCATTGACTGGCTCGCTGCTCCTCCTGCTACAGGTTCAGTTGATACCGATTACACATCCACGTGGTCTGGTGGTATGCCACCTTATCGGGCAGTAATAACAGGCCCTGATGGTATTGTAAAAGAACAGTTCAACTATCTAAATACAATTACTTTAAACGTGAGCGAAGTAGGTGATTACACCTGGAGCATTAGCGATTCGTTTGGTAATTTAACCGAAAGCACGACAACCATTTCATAAGGAGGCGTTATGGCTATCACCTTAGTTATCGAAGACGGTACTGGCAAACCTAACGCCAACTCCTATGCTACAGTTGACGAGGCCAAAGCATATGCCGAATCTCGCGGTGTTACTCTTGGTTCTGATGATTCCATTGCCGCTAATCTGGTGTTGGCTGCTGATTTCATGGAAACTACAGGGCCATACAAAGGATTCGTTTACAACGATATGCAAGGGCTCGAATTCCCTCGTAGAGAAAGAGCTGGTGGCCCATCGCTCGGCATACCTGAAAAAGTTAAGAAGGCCCAGTGTCAGCTTCTGCTGGACATTAAAGAGAGCGGCGCTCTGCTTACTAGCAATCGCCAGTTCGCGCTCAAACGCCGTAAGCTCGAAGGGCTCGAGCAAGAATGGGCGGTAGGGTCTTACGCAGCTTACAAGCCCAAAGCGGCCCATCCACTTTATGATCATCTTATGAGCGGTTTCACCACCTATGCGGGCGGAGGCTACTTGATAAGATGAGTACCTATGATGATTTCCACGAAATGGCGCAGGAGCTTCTGAGCGACCCTGATATCTGCTCTAATGCTGTTATCAAAGTTCAAGATACTGCGCCGGACCCAACAAAGCCTTGGAAACTACCAGAGGACAATCCGGTCACGTCCCATCCTGTTACGTGCTTCTACTACAAGCCAAAAAACAATATGGTAAACGGAACCGTCATTACCACTGGTCAGAAGGCTGTTCTGGTTCAGACCGATGTTTCCAAGGCTCTCCTCTTATTGGCCACATGGGTAGATGC
>JAQFVO010000240.1 GCA_027942505.1 Endozoicomonas sp.
ACATCAAAAAGAGTACGCTGGAGGATTATTCAGCCAATACTTTTTTCTGCAGCTCAAGAAGCTCTTCGATACCGGAACGGGCCAGCGCCATCATGGCTAACATTTCATTTTGACTGAATGGAGCGTCTTCAGCGGTTCCCTGAACTTCGATAAACCCACCGGCATCGGTCATGACGACATTCATATCCGTTTGTGCACTGGAATCTTCCGGGTAGTCCAGGTCAAGCACTGGGCTGCCTTTGTATATGCCTACCGATACTGCAGCAATCAGGTGCAGGAATGGGTCTGCCTTGACCATCTTTTTCTCCTGCATGTGGCGCAGTGCATCAACCAGGGCAACGCAGGCTCCGGTGATAGCAGCAGTACGAGTGCCACCGTCAGCCTGTATGACGTCACAGTCAATATTGATGGTATTTTCACCCAGTTTTTTCATGTCCACGGCAGCACGCAGGGCCCGGCCTATCAGGCGCTGGATTTCCAGCGTTCGTCCACCCTGACGACCCCGGGACGCTTCTCGACCCATGCGTTCGGTGGTGGACCTGGGCAGCATGCCGTACTCAGCTGTGATCCAGCCCTGCCCGGTGCCCTTGAGAAAGCGGGGGACACCGCGCTCGACTGACGCCGTGCAGATGACTTTGGTATCGCCAAACTCAACGAGCACAGATCCCTCTGCATGCTTGGTATAGTGTCGCGTGATCTTGACATCACGGAGCTGGTCAGCCGTTCTTCCGCTTGGACGCATGGAAATTTCCTTGGTATGTCTAAAAAGCTTACGTAGCGCAAATTGTGCGAAATTATAACTGTTTTGCAGATAAACTTCTGAAATAATGCGTTTCCATCAGTCCAATGATTATCAAGGTATTTCATGACGTCCAGCATGACTGCATTCGCCCGAACTCAGGTTGAGGAGGATTGGGGCAGCCTGGTGTGGGAAATTCGATCCGTTAATCACCGCTATCTTGAACCAGCATTTCGTCTGCCTGAGCAGACCCGGGAAATAGAATCTGCCCTGCGCGAAATCATCCGCCTGCAACTCAAAAGGGGGAAGGTTGAGTGCATCCTCAAGTATCAGCTGGTGCAGCAGGAGCAGGCTCTGGAGTTAAACGACACTCTGCTGGCCAAACTGCACAGTGCGGTGCAGAGCGTTGAGTCACGCTTTGCTCAGGTGTTACCAGTCAATCCCCTTGAGGTGCTGCAATGGCCCGGGGTGCAGAGCACGCAGGAAACGGCAGCAGCAGTCATTCATGAAGCAGCGGTGAAAGGCTTTCGTCAGGCGTTGTCTCAGTTGACTGCCATGCGTCAGCGGGAAGGGGCAGAGCTTAAAGCCTTTATCATCAGCCGGCTGGACAAAACAGGTCAGGAAGTGGCCAGTCTGCGTACGTTGTTGCCGGAGATTCTGCACAATCAACGGGAGAAAATACAGGCTCGTCTGGCCCAGGTCAGGCTGGAGCTGGATCCGGAACGGCTGGAGCAGGAGATGGTATTGATGGCGCAGAAAATGGATGTGGATGAAGAGCTTGATCGCCTGGAAACTCATATTGCTGAAGTGCGAAGAACACTCGATGCCAGTGATGCAGTCGGACGACGCCTGGATTTTCTCATGCAGGAGTTGAACCGTGAGGCTAATACACTCTCTTCCAAGTCCATTCATTCCGGCTTGACTCAGACGGCGGTCAATCTGAAAGTCTTTATTGAGCAGATGAGAGAGCAAGTTCAAAATATTGAATAACAAATGTCGTATAATAAACAGGTTATTGTTGACCTGAGGCTGATGCCCGTCACCTGCCCGGGCTCACCGAGTACAACCGGGTTTGAGACAGGGTTTTATCCCTGGAGCGTCCATGAATATCGGTAAACTTTATATCATTGCGGCCCCATCTGGTGCTGGCAAGACAAGCCTGGTCAAGGCTATGGTGAAATCCACACCCCATGTACGGGTGTCCGTCTCCCATACTACCCGGGGCATTCGGCCGACAGAAATTGATGGGGTGAATTACCATTTTACCACCGTCGACGGCTTCCAGAAGATGCTGCAAGACGACGTATTTCTTGAGCACGCAGAAGTGTTTGGTAATTACTACGGCACCTCACGTCACTGGGTTCGGGAACAGCTTAACAAGGGGGAAGACGTTATCCTGGAAATTGACTGGCAGGGGGCTCAACAGGTACGTAACCTGATGCCTGATGCGGTTTCAATTTTTATACTTCCACCGTCGCTTGAGGCATTGCGTGAGCGATTGATTGGCAGGGCAACTGACGACTTGGCCATTATTGAACGGCGGATGTCTCAGGCTGTCAGTGAGATGTCCCATTATGGTGAGTTTGATTATCTGGTTATAAACGACGAGTTCGACCTGGCACTGCGTGATTTACAAACCATCATTCGCAGTCATCGATTGTCAACCAATTGGGTTCGACACTACAAAGAAGACCTTCTGAAAGGACTATTAAGCCAGTAAGAGTTACTCTCGTACATTGTGCTGTCGGCGTGGTTCGGTTACCACGCCCGCAGCGATAATGGCTTTGATCTTTTTAGTTATATAATTTTTGTCGTTTAATTTAGGCGCCTAACTCCCAGTCGTAGTCAATAATGACTGGTGCGTGAGATGAGAACACCTGCCCTTTGTAAATACCGCCATTCAGGACGCGGTGGCGCAGCCCCGAGGTGATGATCTGATAGTCAAGGCGCATGCCCAGGTTGTCGTGGCGCAACAGTTCATCCTGCCACCAGCTGTACTTGCCGTCTTCACCGTCCACTTCACGATAGGCATCAAAGAAGCCCATATCACCGAGCAGACCTTCCATCCAGCCACGCTCGGCCTGGTTGAAACCGGATATTTCCTGAGCTTCACGCCAGTTAGCCACATCAATTTTGCGATGGGCAATGTTCCATGTGCCACACATGACAAACTCACGGCGCTTACGACGCTGTTTGCTCAGGTGGTGGGAATAGCCGTCCAGAAATCGATATTTGAAGTTCAGGGCTTCATCGTCATGCCCTTCAGGTACGTAGAGACTGACCAGGCTTACCCGGTCAAAGTCGGCTTGCAGATAACGGCCTGTTTCATCCGCCTCCGGGAAGCCGAGGCCGCTGATGATGGCTTTGGGTGCATAGCGGGAATAGATGGCTACACCACCACGGTCTGTGCGCATATAACCGCTGAATGCATAGCAGAAGTAGCCATCCAGGAAGTATTGATCTTCGATGACCTGCTCGTCTTCGCGGGTATCCTGTAGACAGATAAGGTCTGCGTCCTGCTCCTGTAGCCAGTCGAACAGGCCCTTTTCCCGGGCACTTTGAATGCCTTCACAATTTAAACTGATAACTCTCATCGCATACACCTTGCTCGTGCGCCTGCTGCGCACTGACATCAAGCTTGTTACCTCGGCGAGACAATAACCGGAAAAAAAGAAATAAAAGACCTGCAAGCCCTGTCTGAGAAATAGCTACTTACCACAGAGTTAGGGTGAATGACGGCCAGAGTCTGAAATTTTCAAAGATACGGCTACTCAACCGGAATTGACCCTGTATCAACTTGTACGACAGAGTTAGAAAGGGTTCTTAACCCATATTATAAGGCATGTTGCCGATTCTGATGGTACGGTTGAACACAGATGATGCGAAATTGTAACGGATAAATGATGGTGAGTCGCTCCTTGCTTGTTTATCCGCATAAATATCTCTGCTATTGCACAGGCCGGGCAGTTTGATTGGTAATTAAACGACAGCTCTCATTAAATTAATTAATTCAGGCGATAATCTGCCGGTCAGGAGCGGGCGTTGGTGTAAGATACGCACCAACGTCCAGACTGTGGACATTCTTCCAACAGGACACCTGTATGCATCAGTATCAAAAAGAATTTCTGGATTTTGCCATTAGTCAGCAGGTCCTCCGCTTTGGCGAGTTCACTCTGAAGTCCGGTAGAAAATCACCCTACTTTTTCAATGCCGGGCTATTCAGTAGTGGTGAGGCCATCAGCAAGCTGGGGCAGTTTTATGCGGAAGCAATGGTCAAGGCCGGGCTTGAGTTCGACGTGCTCTTCGGGCCGGCCTATAAAGGTATCCCGCTGGCCACCGCTACTGCTGTAGCCCTGTACGAAAAACACGGACGCAGTGTGCCCTGGTGCTTTAATCGCAAGGAAGCCAAGGATCATGGCGAGGGTGGCAACATTGTCGGCGCCCCTCTGGCAGGGCGGATTGCCATTGTCGATGATGTTATCACTGCCGGTACAGCGATCCGTGAAGTGATGACCATCATTGAACAAACCAGTGCCAGACCTGCAGCTGTGGTTGTCGCCATGGATCGTCAGGAGAAAGGGCAGGGTGATTTGTCGGCCATCCAGGAGGTGCAGAGGGACTTCAACATTCCAGTACTGAGTATTGTTTCTCTGGCTGATTTGCTTGAGTACAGTGAAAACCATCCTGAAATTTGCCAGTACGCGCCCCAGATAAAAGCCTACAGAGACCGCTACGGGGTTTGATTACAGACGGTGGCTGCATGGTGAACTACTGGACAAAAGCAAGGTCTTTAACGTGGCTGATTATGGCGGTTTTCATGTGAAAAGTGCCGATATAACAGGCGAAGAGGTCCGGTTGTTCATCATTCATGATCAACCGGAGTGCGCAAGTTTAGCCGGGCTGGCTCCGAAGCCCATCCCGGGTGCTTGATGACAGACACTATGACTGCGCTGTCAACCTATTACTAAATTACTGTCGTTTATTTTTGAAACGCAGCTTCAGACAGTACCGCCCATTGACCAGCCCAGTTTTTGCTGGGTTTGCGCTTGAACTCGCTGCGTACATATTGTGCAACCCGCCCTTCGGCAGTGGCCATCATCAGGTTGGCTGTAGCACTGGCCGGCAACCGGGTTCTGATGCCCTCTTTGATCTCGGCATCACGCAGAACCTGTTTGAGCTGTGTTTCCAGACGATCGAACAGCTGAGTAACCCGCTGGCGCAGGCGCTCGGTCTCTCCTGCCAGGGCGTCACCGGTCAGAATCCGGGTCAGACCAGGATTCCTTTCACAAAAACCGACGAATAAGAGTAGTATTTTCTCGCAGCGGTCTGCCACGTGCTCCTCTTCAGAAAGAATCAGGGAGACTCGGGTGAACAGTGTCTCTTCCATGAACTCAATCAGTCCTTCGAACATTTTCGCTTTACTGGGGAAGTGGCGATAGAGCGCGGCCTCAGAGACACCTACCGCTTTGGCCAAGGCTGAGGTAGTAATTCGAGCTCCCGGAGCGTTTTCCAGCATGTGGGCAAGCGCTTCCAGAATTTGTTGTTTGCGAGAAATTTTTTGCGACATATCCATTATTTGCGTGTTAACTAAACGTCATCCCCGAAAATCAGGGTACCCACGCCGCGGTCGGTTAACAATTCCAGCAAAACGGCATGGGGAACCCGGCCGTCTATGATGTGGGCTGCTGCCACACCAGAACGAACGGCATCAAGCGCGCATTGTATCTTGGGAAGCATGCCGCCATAAATAGTTCCATTGTTAATTAGTTCTGCTGCCTGGAGGGAGTTGAGTCTGTTGATCAGCTTTCCATCGTTATCCAGAAGGCCGGCAGTGTTGGTCAGAAGTAACAGTTTTTCTGCCATCAACGCCCGGGCCAGATGGCCTGCAACCAGGTCGGCATTAATATTAAATGAGGCTCCAGTGTCGTCTACTCCGATGGGTGCGATGACCGGAATAAAATCAGAGTCGTGCAACATGGTGATGATATCGGTATCGATACTGTCCACTTCGCCCACCTGACCCATGTCGATACTCTTTTGTGTTTTCAAGTCCATCGTCGTCTTTTTCAGGCGCTGGGCGCGGATAAAACGGCCGTCTTTGCCGGTCACGCCAATGGCACGACCACCATTGTTATTGATCAGGGTGACTATCTCTTTGTTGACCAGCCCACCGAGCACCATCTGCACCACATCCATGGTGCTGGCGTCGGTGATGCGTATGCCGTGGACAAACTGGCTGTCAATATTGAGACGCTTAAGCATGTTGCCGATTTGCGGTCCGCCGCCGTGAACGACGACTGGGGTTACGCCCACAGCTTTCAACAGTGTCACATCCCGGGCAAAGCTGTTTTTCAGCTCATCACTCTCCATGGCATTGCCGCCGTATTTGATGACAACCGTTTTACCGGCGTAGCGCTGTATGTAGGGCAGGGCTTCACTCAGTACAGCGGCGATGTCCCGGGCAGACATGACCATCACTCCTTCTGGGCATTGTTGAGCTTATTATTGTGGTTACATTCTCAGGCTGACGCTTGGGAAAAGAGGTATTCGCAGGTTTGAGGAGCAACTGACAGATCATGGCTCTGCCAGTTGCGTTTCAGCAGAAGAGGTCAGTGCGTTCCGGAGTGCCCAAAGCCGCCGGTTCCGCGATCACTGGCGGTAAAGCTCTCGACAAGCTCCAGTCGGGCCTGCACAACGGGCACAAAAATCAGCTGGGCAATCCGTTCACCGGGCTGGATGGTGAAGGCAGTATCACCCCGGTTCCAGCAGGAAACCATCAGCTGCCCCTGGTAGTCGGAGTCAATCAGGCCTACCAGGTTGCCCAGCACGATACCGTGCTTGTGGCCGAGGCCGGAACGGGGGAGGATCATGGCAGCCAGGGTCGGGTCATCAATATGGATGGCCATGCCAGTTGGTAACAGTTCGGTCTGGCCGGGCGCCAGCGTCAGCGATTGTTCCAGGCAGGCGCGCAGGTCGATGCCCGCAGAGCCGGGCGTGGCGTGGTGGGGCACAGGAAACTCGGTGCCCAGGCGCGGATCGAGAATAACGGTCTTTACTGCTCTCATGCGAAACGTCCTATTCGGTTGTGTTGGTCTGTTTGGCTCTGAAGCGTCGGGCAATGATCTGCAGTAGTTGCCGGGAAACCACCGTTTTTGACGCTCTTGGCAACGGCTCTTCCAGTTCTTCGCCAATCACGGTGACCTCATTGCAGTCGCTGCTGAAGCCAATCTCCCAGTCACTAATGTCGTTGGCGACCACCAGATCCATCCTTTTACGGCGCATCTTGTCGGCAGCATAACCAAGCACGTTGTGGGTTTCTGCAGCAAAACCGACGACAAAGGGTGGCTGCTCCAGGGCGGTGACTGAGGCAATGATGTCGGGATTACGAATCAGTTTGATCTCCATGATTTCGCTGCTGTTTTCCGGGTCTTTCTTGATCTTTTCCCGGGCCACCTCGGCCGGTCGGTAGTCGCTCACTGCCGCGCAGCCGATAAAAATATCCACATCGGCAAGCTGGTCGTGGACCGCCTGGTGCATATCCCGGGCGCTGATCACATCAAGGCGCGTCACCCGTTCAGGTGTTGGCAGTTGCACCGGGCCGCTGATTAGTGTCACCGTGGCACCGGCTGCCACGGCGGCTTCGGCCAGGGCAAAGCCCATTTTGCCGGAGCTGTGATTACAAATGTATCGCACCGGGTCGATATCCTCGCGGGTGCCGCCGGCGGTGATTAACACCTTCAGACCGGTGAGGATATCCTGACTGAACAACTCTGCGGTTTTTGCCACAATCTGCTCAGGCTCCAGCATGCGTCCGGGGCCGATATCCCCACAGGCCTGACTGCCCTCGTCCGGGCCAAACAGCTGGATATTGCGCTCCACCAGCTCCTCACAGTTTTGCTGGGTTGCACTGTCGCGCCACATGCCTTGGTTCATGGCCGGTGCCAGGCATATCGGGGCATTGGTGGCCAGACAGACCGTGGTCAGCAGATCATCAGCGTGCCCGCCGGCCAGGCGGGCAATAAAGTCAGCCGTGGCCGGGGCCACCAGCACGGCATCCGCCCAGCGGGCCAGCTCAATGTGTCCCATGGCCGCTTCCGCCCGGGTATCGAGTAAATCCAGATGCACCGGGTTGTGAGAGAGTGCCTGTAAGGTCAGGGGGGTAATAAACTCGCAGGCGGCGCTGGTCATGACGACCCGCACCTGCGCCCCCAGTTTGGTCAGCAGCCGAATCAACTCGGCACTTTTGTATGCGGCTATACCACCGGTAACACCAAGCACAATGCGCTTGTTACTGAGTTGCAGCATGGGTTACAAATTTCCTTTGGGAATTAAACCGGATATTTTTGGTCAGAACAGTCATGAACTTTGGATCGAGGCGCCTTAACGGGCACTAATCATTGCCAACTGCTCGTCCTGAGTGGGCGTTATCATAACAGTGAATCAGCGGTGGATATAATTGTCTGGCGCTAAAACCGGAGTAAACCTGTGCTGCCCAGAGAAAAAATGCTGGCCCTTGGACCGGGGGCATTGACTGAATCTGAACTGCTGGCCCTGCTGCTGGGCACTGGCTGTCAGGGCATGAGCGTCACCGCCCTGGCCAGTCACCTGCTGGACCAGTTTGATGGCCTGGAAAAGCTTCTCACCACTAGCCATCAGAGGTTGATGAAGGTCAAGGGGCTAGGTCCGGCCAAGGCTACTCAGCTGGGGGCCATCCTTGAGCTGTGCCGACGGGTGCTGGATGCCAAGTTGGCCAAGTCCGATATTATCAGCAGCCCAGAGGTAACCCGGGAATTTCTGCAGTTGCATTTCCAGGGGTTGGAGCGGGAGCAGTTTGCCTGCCTGTTCCTCGATACCCGGCACCGGGTCATTGCCTTGGAAACGCTGTTTATGGGCACGCTCAGTGCGGCCACCGTGCACCCAAGAGAAGTGGTGAAACAGGCGCTGGCTCTCAATGCCGCTTCAGTGATTCTCTGTCATAACCACCCCTCGGG
>JAQFVO010000254.1 GCA_027942505.1 Endozoicomonas sp.
CGACGACGGTTTTCCTTCCAGAGCAACCGCACCGGGGATCAGCCGGTTATCGTGCCGTGGGGCATTGGGCAGAAGGCCAAAGATGAGAGCGTTACCGGCAACTATGGGGGCGAGAAAAACCCGGAGGTCATTGAAAAGCCGGAACCAGAGCAGCCAGAAATCAGGGAGAGTTATCTGCTGATTAACATTATTACCACTGTCGTATTGCCTGACCGGACACCACTGGAACTGCCATCAATGGAGATCAGTCTGGACATAGACAGCTTCTCGTGGAGCTTTACCGGACAACTGTTCGGTGCTTCCAACATTGCCCTGGTGCAACCGGACGAGAACGGCCCGAAGCAGAATGAAGTGGATATCAACGGCTGGAAATGGGTATTCATCATTGAGCGCTACAGCACCAACCGGCGCTTCGGCGATGAGCGCTACACCATTTATGGCAGCAGCCGAACCCAACTGCTGGCAGCCCCTTATGCGCCACAGCGTAGCAAGAGCAACACCAGCGCCTTGAATGCCAAACAAGCCATTACCGAAGAACTGGCCAACACTGGTTTTACCGCCACCTATCCAGACCTGAACGATTACAGCACCCCAGATTGGGTGATGCCCGGTGGCTCATTCAGTTACCAGAGCCAGACCACAATGCAGGTGGTGGCCAGAATCGCAGGAACGGCAGGTTCGGTGGTTATCCCGAGCCGTGATGCTGATCAACTGAATATCCAGCCGAGGTATCCGGCCAGTCCCTGGGCGTGGAGTAACACCACCATGGACAGGATCGTTCCGGCCAGTATGGTGATTAGCCTGAGCGCCAACTGGCGACCAGAGCAGGGGTACAATGCCGTCTATGTATCTGGCACCAATGCAGGAGTGTCGGTCAACGTCAAACGAGCAGGAACCAATGGCGACAACCCGGCTCCCGATATTCTGGAAGACTGGCTTACCGAGACGCAGGTCAATACCGAGCGTGGTAGAAATGAGTTAGCCAAGGGAGGCCACCAGAGCGTAACCACCATCGAACTACCGCTGACCGACACCAACACAGCACCCGGGTTAATTGAGCCGGGGATGCTGGTAGAGGTTCAGGATGTAACGGG
>JAQFVO010000274.1 GCA_027942505.1 Endozoicomonas sp.
AGGGCGCCGCACCAGGAACCCTGGAGCCTGACCGTACTTCAATACGCCTGGACCGCCGGCCCCGTCACCTTAATGGCGGCTTACTTTGGCTACTACCTTGCTTACGGCAAGATCATGCCCATTGACAGGGCATTCTATTTCCTCGGTTACTCTATTATCGCCGTGGCGTTGGGTATGGGGTACCGACTGTTCCACAACATGACCCATGGGCGACAGCAGATTCGTGACCGGCTCGACCAGCTCAGCCTGATTGATCAGATTCCCGAGTTGATCTACCGCGTCCGCGATCTGGGCCAGGTCAACATGACGGAAGAGCAACGGCGTATTCACTCTGCCGGCATTCTGCTGCGCAAGCTTGATCTTGGTCCGGAGTGGGTTGCCACCGCCATTGAAGACCTGACCGGCAATCAGCAACTGGCCAGACAGGCCGAGCGGATCGAGATTTTTCGCCGTGCCGGTCTGCTTAGCCGTATGCGCGATGTGATAGAAGAGGGCAGGGAAGAGGCAGAAAAAGCCTGGCAGCTACTGAACGAGAACCACCCGCGCACAGCACAGGCACTGAAGAGTCGCTTAAACGGCATTGTTGCCCGGCCACACGACGGACAGCCAAGAGAGCCGCTATTTATAGAGCGTATTCTCTCCGCCATTGAAGAGGGCAACGAAAACCTGATGACGCTGCACGACGTGGAGGAGATACTGACACTGTGCTTCGAGTTGATCTGCGGCCGGGAAATTGCCTACCTGAAAATTGAGTACACCGGACACTGGGACCTGGCCAGGGCACTGGACAAACTGGAAGAAGAGCGTAACGACCTGCGCATCAGCCGGGCCAGGGTATACTCGCGACTCAAGGCGCTGACGACCTACCTGGGCAATATCGGCATTCCCTCAGAGATTGGCAGCGGCACTGGCTTGAGCACCCATAAACTGCTGGCCATAGCCACCAAATCGCTGGACACTCTGAGCCTGCAAGTGCGTGAGGCAAGGCAGCTGGTTCTGTCGATCCAGCAAAAGTCCCTGACGAAAAAGGCCCCGGGAAAATACCTGTTAACCCTCAGCAGCAAAAGCCAGCAGTTGGAAAAAGCCCTGCAAATCTACAACGAAAGCCACCGTGCCTACCTGAAGCTGGGGCGGGACAGTCAGCTGCTGAAAAAGGCCTTGAAAAACTGGCAGAACCTCTCCAGCAAATACCAGCATCAGAATAAGGAGAACCTCAAACGCAGCCTGACCATCTCGGAACAGAGCATCTTTCTTGACGACGAAGATAAGGTAGAAATTACCCGACGCATCCGCGCCTACCTCGGCGAATTGAACGACACCCAGCGTCCAGGCTCAGACGCCGGGGCGGCTGAAACGGCGGACCACCTCAGTTCATCAGCGAGCAGTGGACCGGGTGCTCTCTCTATTTGATAATTGACTCAAAAGTCAATTACATTCTTGCCAGACATGAAGTGAGACCAAAGTT
>JAQFVO010000277.1 GCA_027942505.1 Endozoicomonas sp.
CGCTGAGGCTGATTTCCAGCTCAAATTCGTGGGCGTAGGCCAACTCGCCCTGGAGTTGTTGCAGCTCGAGAATAAGCTGGCCCAATTCCTCCAGGCTGGTGATGCGTTTTTTCGGTTGCACGCTGCGGGTGATTTTTGCCGTGCCAGTGCCGGTTTGCTGGGCCGCTTCCTGCTCTTCCCGTAATTTGTCTTTCAGGCGCTGCTGGCCAATGCGCTGGATACGGTCTTTCATATCCTTCAGTTCGGCCTGAATGGTGAACTCTTGGTTGACCAGGGTTTGCAGGCCTGCCAGGTCCTCACTGACGCTACCGGTCAGCTTTTCCAGATCAGCTAGCAGGGTGTTTTGTTCCTGCTGGGTCAGGGATTGCCACTCGGGAATCAGTACCAGATCCTGCTCCGCCGCTTTGATGCGCTCCCCCTGTTCCGACTCCATGGCCAGCACGGTATCGCGAACCCGGTTTTTAATATCCGTCAGCTGCCCGGCAAACTGGCTTTTGTAATTGAGAAACTCGCTGTGGCCCAAGCGTTCGTCAAGATTGGCCAGCAGATCCGCCAGCTCGGTTTGCAACTGGCCCGGTGTGCCGCTGGTGGGTAGTTGTTTCAGGGCCTGACGATGCCGCTGGAGTTCCGTCAGGGTCTCTTCAAGGCCTTGCTCCAGGCTCAGTTTCAACTCTGCCGCCCATTTCAGGCTGTTGTACAGGTCTGAGGTTTCACCACCGAGCCGGGCTGGGGCATCGGAGGCATCGGTGGCGAGTACATCGCGAATATCATTGCTGAGGGATTCGATTCGGTCAGCACCGGGCAGCCCCAGCCGTTTGAGTTTTTCCGCCAGTGGTCCGTAGTTGTGCAATAAATCCGGGAACAGTTTGATGGCCGCTTTGCTGATCTCATCTTCCAGGGGCACCACCATATCGCCGCTCAGATCGGTCAGGCGATCAGCCGCCCTGGCCATCACTTCCATACTGGGGCGCTCTTCACGCAGTGAGATGCCAATAGAGCGGAAGCTGTTGTTGGTTTTCAGGGCATCAATGGCTTGCTGACCATTAACGGTGACTTCCCGACCGGCCACCCGGAGTTTGATTTCACCGGCCACCAACATGGCCGGGTTAAACTCAGCCATAATTACATTTTGCTGTTCCTGTGTACTGACTTTGCTACGGTCCCTCGG
>JAQFVO010000286.1 GCA_027942505.1 Endozoicomonas sp.
CTCGGCCTTGAAAAACGGTTGGCTGAATGGCCTGTTCGTTGGATAGGAATTGTGTGTTCAGCGGGAATGGCTGGAAAAAGCCTGTTATCTTTTGTTGAGCGTAATGAGCTGGGTACATGGACGGTGACTCAGAAAGAGTACTTAACTGCCGTCGCACCATCAACGCAGATCTTCAGCATATTTCCTGTTTTGCTTGCAGACAATCAACGAGTGATGATTTGCGAAGTGCTCAAGACTGACACCAATCGTCAAGTAGTAATTTTTTGCCAAAACGATGGTCAATGGGAAATAAAAGGCTGCCTTTTATTTTACGATAATTTTTTTTTCAACTGCAGCTTCAGTCAGGATTGTGAGCATATTGCGATATTTTACGGAAAAATATTTCTTTTTGTCAGCAGGCAGGATAATGGGACCTGGATAAAATCGGGGGAAATTGAGTCGGAATATCTGTTCAATAAAGATAACTTTGAATTCAGTGCAGATGATCATCATTTTGTTGCATGGGGTGAAAAAAAACGAAGGCGAAAAAGTAACCGGTCAGTAAAAAAAGACACCCAGGTTATTATTGCCCGTCTCGATGATCTGGGACAATGGTCAGAAGTACGGAGAATAAACAGAACAGGCAGTCAAAGAGGCCTGCAATCACACCCATGTGCCAGGTTCAGTCCTGATGGTAAACAGTTATTTGTCTGTATTAATGATGAACTGATCATTCTGAGTCTGCAGGCGGGTGAGTGGGTTTTGTCAACTAACCTGTTGCAACCTTGGAACGGCAGCATATGCATAATCAGCACAACGATGGACTCATCTTTATTGATGGTCACCTCAGACGACAGCGCATGGATTTATGCAATTGATGCGTCCGGGGTCTGGGGCAAACAACATGAATTTTCCTGTTGCGCTGAATTTTGGCCCAAAATCAGCTCTGACGGCAACACGGTCATCTGCCGCCAGGATGAAGCGCGTCACATTGACATCTGGTCTCGCAGACAGACGGGGCAATGGATAAAACAGGAGGTTGTTGTCCCTGCCACCCGGGTGGAGTTCAGTCCGGAAGGTTCTCTTGCCGCGCTTGCCAATGGTTGTGACTTGACTCTGCTCGGGTTGACGGAGGATCGTCAGTGGCAGGAAAAGGGTCGTCAGAGATTTGATGGTGAAGTTGTGGATTTTGATTTCAGCCCATGCAGCCGCTCACTCCGGGTTGATTTTCAACAAGGGGAGGGTTGTGTTGTCTCTTTCTGGCAGATCGTACCGCAGGAGTAACATAGCCATCCCCCTTGCGGCGAGGGAGATGGCTGGGAAAATCCGGGGGCAGGACTCAGACAACTGGAAAACTTGGGTTAGGTATTTCTTTTCAAAAGCACTCAAGGGCTGACCCGCGATGTCCCTTTAAACCTGATGCAAAAACCGGGATCCGGTACACATTTCTTGCAAAAGCAGGCTCAGCTTGCCTGAGGCTGGTATCCGGGCTAGCTCTTGTACTCATTAAGAACCCGGCCAAACCAACTATCAATCACTCCTCTGGCTGCACTTGAAGGTTGCTTGTTCCGCAGCCCGGCAACCTGCTCAATGGTGACAGGCCTGCCTTGACTCATGGCAATACTGATAGTGAGGCATTCAGGCTTTTCCATGTGGTAGATGTAGTGCGAACCTGACTGAACATTACGGATATATGCACCAACACAGTGCTCCATTTTTTTGCCTTCTTCACGCAGCGCCTGGAAAGTCACAATTGGCTTAATCCAGTCCGTGCCCGGGTGCGGAGGAGGAGGAAACGGCAGGGGATTATCGTTCTCGTCGAGAAGAATAAACGCCTGGTTGATAACCTCGCCACAACGGTTGTGCCCGGCGACTTCACGATCATGGATTCGGTTCAGCTGTGCCTCTGAGCTGATGTGGGCCAACTCTCTATCCAGGGCAAGATTCATACGTAGGCAGTCGTGGATAATGTTCATCATCCTTGTCTGGGCCCAACGGCAGTCATAACTTGCCACCAGTTCGAGCAGGCGAGAGTGAATCAGCCCCGGCATGGCGATCATCAAGTCAATATGCTCCTGTCTGATAACTGACAGATGTCGTAGTTTCATCAGGTAGTCCGGCGTTGTGATAATGGACAGGAGTTTACTGGCAAAATAGCGCTGGACAGAGGCAATCTGAATTTTTTTCAGCAGACGGTTCAGGGATTTGGTATTTGACATGCCCATGGCAGTCAGAATCTGGTGTTGCTTCATGGCCAGCATTTTTCGGGCAGTGGACTCGTCCAGCTTATGGTTGACGCAAAAATCAACCCAGTACCACAAAAGGACCGGATTGCTGAAATACAGATCCTGTGCCTCGGGCCAATGAGCTACCAGTTTAAGGACAAAAAACTTATGGGCGCCGAAGAAATCAATGTTGTCCCGGATCTGTGCCGGAATGGTGTCCAGCCAGAACTGAATATCCTCACTGTGAGCCATGGATGAGAGGTCAAAGGCGATGGTGTTATGAAATTCTGGCTGTTCCACCTCGTGATCGATAATAGAAACCCAGTCCAACTTTTTCTGCCAGCCGCCGACCACTATTTTGCAGGGATAGTTCAGGTAATGTGAGCAGTCGATGGTAAGGCTGTGATGGTGATGGCACCAGGTGAATTCTTTGTCTTCGGAGGGTATAAGTGAGGTATTTTGCATGGATTTGTGGCAATCCTTTCAGGGTCCATTGAGTTCCTGTTATGTTACTGAAGTTATAAATAAGCTGCACCAACAAGAGCTTTTCTTTTCCTTTGTGCTCTTAGTGCCTTTGTGGTGCAAGGCTTTTATGCTTATTGCGACAGTCTCTTTCAGGTTAATCACAACTCAATATCATCCGATGCCGAGAGACGACCACTGATGAGCGTAAAGAAGTTAACCGTGCAAATGCTGGTGGCTGAAAGGTAGCCCCCAATGGGGCTGAATGTTGCCCCACACCCGCTGAAAACATCCTCAATAGAGCACTTCATGTGCCATTCGCCGTTGACCAGACCATAGATTCTGGTATCACCATCATCAGCTGTTACGACTATATGAGTGCCGCATGGACTGAATCTGGCATATAAAATGATATCGTTGAACTTAATCTGCGTTTTTTCTTGCCACTGTCCGCCTGCCTGTTGAAACATTCTTACGGTTTTGTCATGGCAAACGGTCATTGCATGGACACCATTGGGGCTGAATGCATTCTCGGTCACCGAATTAGAATATTCTATCGTTGCATTTATCTGCCACACTCCACGCACACAACTTAAAAAAGTGACTAAACCCATTCTCAGTTGCAGCATCACGTGTCGGCAGTCCGGGCTGAAACTTGCATCAACTACATAGTTGCTCATGGGCAGGCTGTTTGACTCCCGCCACTCCCCGGCAACCAGGTGGTGGATTTTTACTTTACGGTCCCAGGAGAGTGACAGAAGATGGCTGCCGTCAAGGCTGAATTTGGCCGCTGGCTCAATGCAAGAGTTGATTACTGTTTTCTGGAACTGCCAGTTTCCGTCAACAAGCTCATACATCGACAGATCATTGCAGGCCAACGCAAAATGCTTTTCATCGGGACTGAATCTGACCGCTGGTCTGTCGACATCGCAGTCCATATTAAACTCTTGCTGCCATTGCGCCCCATCATACCCGTAAATAATGACCTTAAAATCGCCAGAGACAGCCACCTGGCATTTACCACTAATCTCAGAAACGTAGAGCTTATCGGCATAGTAGAGACTGGCCTGTTCCTGCCAGTGGTTGCCAATAAATTTATGCAGCCTGATCTGGCGTTTCCAACAGGCCGTTACGACTTGGCTACTGTCGGCACTAAATGCGCCATCCCCCACCCAGGAATCCGGACTGATAAAGATTTCTGACTGCCACTTCCCTGCAACAAGTCGGTATAGCCTGGCGCCAGGACCCAGAAGTGTGGCGATGGCATGCATGCCATCGGGACTAAATGACATATTCAGAATCCTGCTGGCTTCATCGAATGTGCCTGCTTGACTGACTGCAAGCTTTTCGGCCCTGCCCAGCGTCTGGGCAATTGAATAAAACAGAAGCTGAGGGAACTGTGCGTGACCTGTTTTTTTATCCAGCTTCGCAATGGCATCCCGACCGATCTGGCCGAATTGATGCAACCAGGGACGGAGGACGGTCTGATATCTCTCATGGGACTTTTCAGTGATACGGGATGAGCAAAAATTCCGACAGAAACTGACGGCTTTCACATTGTTGGCTTCAATAATGTCCCTGAATTTTCTGTTGACCAGAGAGCAGGCACAAACATCCTGTAAGGGCAAACAAGGCAGGAGATATTTTCCCAGGACTTCGTTGGGTAACTCAGACAGTGGGAAAAATGGAAACTGTCTACGCTGGGAGGATTGTGAGGCCACCTCCTTACTGAGAGGTTTTGCAGGCTCGTAAGTCGCCGCAACGGGGATAGCGTCCATATACGTGATCTCTGAAATTGCATAATCGTTCTGTTCGGACCCTATTTATTCATGGTTGTTCAAGCAGATTTGACATTTTGTCCGCTTTATTCGCATGGGCCCGAGACATCCTGACTGGTTGGTTCAGGTCGTTCATCGTGCAATTTCATTTTTCACTACAAACGACAAGTGTTTTACAAAATGGAGGACCTGCCGCTGATTTCCCGACTTTGCCCTCCTATCGGGGCGTACCAACCAAACGACGTTTGACGTTTGTCTCAGGTATCCGGATGCTCAGTACAGAGGTTGTCGCAAAAAGAATAAAAGCCTTGAACCACGAAGAACACGAAGGCCACGAAGGAAAAGAAAAGCTCTTCTTTGTGTTCTTCGTGTTCTTCGTGCTCTTCGTGGTTCCCTTCTTTTCAGAGCCTTTTGCAACAACCTCCCGGGAGGGTGTCCGTTACCGAACCTGAGAGTATTGGTGATCCGGTATCACTCTCCACTTAACCAGGCAAAAACAGTAATAAAGGTACTCAGGGAGGAGGCAAAAAGGACAATACCATCTGACTCCCTGAGTCCGTCGAAGGAGTCTGCCGGCGGACATCGGTAAGCTCAGCGGAGGTATTAGTCCATTTACCGTCTCCGGTGCTCAAAAAGGTCAACCAGCGCCTCTAACATCAGGTCGTTGCTGGCGCCGCGGGTGTTGGTAACCTGCCGGAAGCCCAGGCTGCGAGCCTCGATTGCCACCCGCTCGCTGGGAACCAGCAGCCGGTAGCGGGCTCGGTAAGGTATGGGCAGATAGTAACCAAGATTCGTCATGGTCTCGCCACTCCCACAGAGAATGACATTGATTGCATGGCTTTCCAACTCTTTTAACACGGCGTTGCTGTGCGAACTCAGTTCGTACGCCGGCCGTGAGCGCTGATAAACCTCGATTCGCTCAACACTGGCACCCTGGTCAAGCAACTGTTCCTCGAGCAATGGTCGGCCACCTGTCCCCTTGATAATCAGGATACGCTGCCCCCGAACGCCACCGAGCATGCCCAGCAGTGCTTCGCTGTCTGTTCCCGCAGATGAGTGTCGTACCTGAATATCGAACCGCTCAAGCTCACCGGCGGTGCCACTGCCGATGGCGAACCAGCGCAGATGGAGCGGCAACTGCGGCCAGTAGCGGTCGATCAAATCCAGACCCAGACGCGCTGCCGGGCGGCTGGTAACAATGACCAGGTCGAACCGGTCCAGCATCAACAGGCAGTCTTTGATGGCCTGAGTTTCAGGCAGAGGGTCGATGGCCAGCATGGGCATAACCCACGCCTGGCCGCCGGCAGCCTCAATGGCCTGTGCCAATGACTGAGCCTGAGGTTGCGGGCGCGTCACCAGCGCCCTGACGTGGGACAGATTCATCGTTTTCCCCGTAATCAATGGGCCGACAGGCTGGCAAGAATGGCGTCCGCCCCCTGCGCCAGCAGTGACTCGGCGACCTGAAGGCCGGCCGACTCATAGTCGCTGGCAGCGCACTCGACGGCGCTGCGGTAGATGGTTTTACCATCAGGGCTGCCCACCAGTCCCCGGAGCGTCAGCCGCTTGCCGTCCAGTTCAGCAAAGCCGCCAATGGGCACCTGACAGCCGCCGTTCAAACGGCGATTCATGGCCCGTTCTGCGCCGACCCGGATGGCAGTCGGCTCATGGTGCAGGGGCAGAACCAGTTGCCGGGTTTGTTGATCATCCAGACGCAACTCAATACCAACCGCTCCCTGACCAACGGCAGGGAGGCACAGGTCAGTGTCCAGATAGCTGCGGATACGCACTGCAAGATCCAGGCGCAACAGCCCGGCGGCAGCCAGAATGATAGCGTCATATTGATCGTCATCCAGCTTGGTCAGACGGGTATTGACGTTGCCACGCAGGAACTGGACGGTAAGATCCGGCCGGGCAGCCAGAATCTGGCATTGCCGGCGCAGGCTTGAGGTACCCACGATGGCGCCAGATGGTAACTGGGCCAACGTGGTGTAGCGATTGGATACAAAAGCATCCCGGGGATCTTCCCGTGGGCAAATGGCGGCCAGCCCGAGGCCGGCTGGAAAGTTCATGGGGACATCTTTCATGGAGTGCACGGCGATATCAGCACGGTCTTCGAGCAGGGCTTGTTCCAGCTCTTTGACAAACAGCCCCTTACCCCCGATTTTTGCCAGTGGTGCATCCAGAATCCGGTCACCCTGACTGGTCATGGTCACCAGCACTACCTCAATGCCCGGGTGATGGTGCTCTAACTGTTGTTTGACATATTCCGCCTGCCACAGGGCGAGGGCACTTTTGCGCGTGGCTATCCGAACGATTTTCACAAGCTTGACGGCTACTGTTGCTAAATAGTGTTATTGGAATGGTGCCGCTGCCAGTGACTGGCAGCTTGACGGGGAGATAATACGACAGACTGGTCAAGGGGGACAGCCGGCAGAGTCCCGCCGGCAGCAGGCAAACTCAGATCGAGCGCATTATTTTTTTCAGTGTCGGTACATGGCGGCGACTGACGGGCAGCGCTCTGGGCAGCTCACGAAGATGGATAAAACTGTGCCCTTGTTCATCCCGGGACAGGCTCTCAATGGCATCGCGACGCACCAGGGCGTTCCTGTGAATACGGACAAAATGCCGGGCGTGGCTCTCTTCCAGGGTTTTTAATGAGTCATCAATCAACACTTCACCGTGACGATGGTGTACGGTCACGTATTTGTTGTCAGCCATAAAATAGAGCACATCATGCAGCGGAATCAGCTCAAGACCACGCACGGTGCGAGCGGCAATATGGTCCGATTGCTCCTCATCGGGATGCTGGTTGTTCAACCAGGACAGTTGTGCCCGGTTTAACCGACTGGCTCGTTGCAATGCCTGTACCAGCGCGGCGGGCATCACTGGTTTGAGCAGGTAGCCTGAGGCCTGGGCATTGAACGCTGCCAGGGCGTGCTCGTCACGATCGGTGCAGAAAATAACCGCCGGGGGCTGCTCCATGGTGCCGATCTGCCGGGCCGCTTCCAGGCCGCTCATCACGGGCATGGGAATATCCATCAGGACGATGTCTGGCTGATGCTGGTGGCAAAGATCAATGGCATCCAGGCCATTACTGGCCTCGCTGGCCAGTACGGTGAAGTGCTCAAACTGCTCAATTATTCCTCTGAGCCGCTGGCGGGTGAGCGGCTCATGATCAGCGATCAGGATTTTCATGGGCTCATCCATGGTCTGATGGTTCTCTCCTGTCGGTATCTACTGGTAATCCATCTGCCGGATTATTTGTTGATCTGTCGCAGTGACCTCTATAAAACATCGGATTTTCCAGTGAAATCTGAACCAGAACCTCTGTTTACTCCTCGCTGGGATCCTCGGAGTCAGTTCCACTCTCATCGTCCGGTGGGCTGGGTGGTTTTGGCTGGACCTTGAGATCCCAAAAGCGTTGTTCAATCTGTCTGTCCATATCTCGCTGGTAGAGCCGTAACTGGGAGGCTGCCAGATCCTTGTTGGTGGCGTCTTGCAAAAACTGCTCCGGGTTATCCATGGGGGAGGCAGCAGGGGGTTGTAATGGTAACTGGTCAACCTCCTGAAACACGGCCAGCATTTTTTTGTTGTGGGTTTCCAGATGCTCCCGGAGCTCCGGGGCGTGGCCAAAATTGATACGACAACACAAACAAAAGGTTTTGTGCAGATAAAGACCCTGGGCGTCACTGGTCAGAGGCAGTTTTGGGTATCTGGTCATTGGTCGCAGCCGGACCAGATGCTCCTGAAAATCGTCCAGGTCGTGGTAGACCACACGGCATTTTATTTTTTCATACGACCTGGGCCAAAAAATCAGCGTCTTGCGGTCGATCAGTGGCTTTAAGCCCGGATAGTTATTCAGTAGCTGTAAAGCCTCTTTTTTGCGCTCCGGGTGCTGGGCAAACCAATTCCCGGGACCATCAGGCTGGCCGACAGCATACCCGGGCACGCCGGCGGCCCGGTAAAAATGCCGGGCTGCCCGCCCTCCTCACGCTTCAGAAACACACC
>JAQFVO010000304.1 GCA_027942505.1 Endozoicomonas sp.
CGCTCGGCCTTGAAAAACGGTTGGCTGAATGGCCTGTTCGTTGGATAGGAATTGTGTGTTCAGCGGGAATGGCTGGCAAATTATGACCGTGCAGTGGCGGTTGGCCTCAACGCACCCTGTCCCCCTGCCCTCGCCCCGTTGCAGTCATAAAAATGTATTTAAAATAATCGTGAACAGTTAAGGATTTAATCATCTGATTGTCCGTTTCTGCCAACAGTTCAGGGGTGGACATATCGATATCACTCACCTGGGCTAGGCCGGTAATACCGGGCATCACATCGTACACCCCGAGGCGATCGCGTGCAGCAATCAGCTCTTCTTGATTAAAGAGGTTAGGCCGAGGTCCTACCAGACTCATCTCACCTTTCAAGACATTCCACAGCTGCGGCAACTCATCTAACTTGGTTTTTCGTAGAAAACCACCCAAGGGAGTAATGGATGAAGAAGAAGCCAAATGGCTGGCGACAGAAGCCGTATTGACCTGCATAGTGCGAAACTTCACCAAGGTAAAAGGCTTTTTGTTTTTACCTACCCGTTCCTGACAAAAAAGTGGAGACCCCGTGTCAAACAGGCCGACTATATAGATAATCAGCAGAACAGGGAACCCAAAAGCCAAGCCCAAAAGAGCTAAAACAAAATCAAACAAACGTAACACGTTATTCCTTACACTTAAGATAGCTGGCTATAGTGGCATCGATGCCCTGCTGCACTGTGAACGGCGGCACCCAATTCAGTAGCTTTCTGGCTTTACTGCAGTCAATTTGTAAGTCTCCCACCAAACGGTCAACCACCTCCAGCTTACCGGCAATCAGCCCAGCGATACGAAACAAAACAGCAGGTACTGGTATTAGGCGAACGGGCCGACCCTGTGAAGTTCTCATCATCATAACTAGCGACCGCAATGAAAGGTCTTCACCATCGCACACCAGGAATGTCTGATTGGCGGCACTGGGGTGATCTATGCATTTAATGATGAAGTCAACGAGATTTCCTACGTAAACCATACTGCGTTTGTTGTTTAT
>JAQFVO010000306.1 GCA_027942505.1 Endozoicomonas sp.
TTGCTTGCCAGATCTGAAAGAAGACCAAAACCACCCGGATAGAAGATCGCATCGTATTTGTCACCGTTGATTTGCGACACCGGAATTGTGTTGTTAACACGGTTCTGGAAATCATCATCAGCTAAGATTTTCGTGTTTACCGCATCACCCTCAATGTCTGTACCGTACAGCGGAGCTTGACCACCTTTGATAGAAGCAATGTCGTAGTCAAAGCCAGCACCCAGTAATTCGCTTAGCGCATGGGTTAGCTCTGGTGCGTAAGTTCCGTTTGCCTGGTCGGTTTCGCCTAGCGTTGCATGGTTTGTAACAATAATCAGTACTTTCTTCATGATGGGGCCCTTATGAGCTTACGTGTGTTTGTTGAACACCTTCATACTAATTGCCAATCAAATAAGCGACAATACGATAAATTGGCAAAACATTATTGCTAAATAGCAAAGGTAGATATGGATAGTTTTGAAGGGATCAACGAGTTTGTTACGGTTGCCAAGAGCCGAGGGTTTTCTGCAGCGGCAAAACAGTTGGGATGCAGCACCAGCCACGTTAGTCGGCAAGTCACCAGATTAGAAGAGCGATTAGGCGTCGCCTTGTTAGCACGTTCTACGAGAATGGTGAGCTTGACGGAAGCTGGTCAGGCTTATTATCAACAGTGTAAGGAGCTAGTGACTGGGCTTCAGCAAGCTAATGAGACTCTGACCACACAGCAAACACAACTGAACGGCGTATTGAGAGTTAGTGCCGCTGGTGCGTTTTCTGAAAATCACGTTGCTCCGGCTTTAATGGAGTTCGCAAAGCAACACCCCAATCTCACGGTAGACATTAACTTCAACAGTCGCATGGTGAACTTTATTGAAGACGGTTTCGATTTTGCGATTCGTTACGGAAGGTTAAGCGATTCAGGTTTAGTCGCCAGAAAACTGGTTGACCGTCCAATGGCAGCGGCCGTAAGCCAGAGCTATATTGACGAACACGGTTTACCGACACATCCAGAGCAGCTCAAACATCACAGTTGTATCATCGCAAACAAAGACGTCTGGCTGTTTGAAAAGGAAGGCAAGCCTTTGGCTGGAGTCAAGGTTCAAGGTCGATGGAAAAGCAACAATGCCCACACGGTTTTGCAAGCCTGTACTGAAGGGTTGGGTGTCGCATATTTACCAAAGAGCAGCTTTAACGACGCCATTTCGTCTGGTCATTTAGTGCCTATACTCGAACCTTACTGGAGCAGTGGCAATAGCAGCTGGATTGTGTATCAAAACCGACATTTCTTACCATTGAGAGCTAGATTGGCTATCGATTTTTTAGTTGAACACTTTGCTGGTTGGCAGGACTGACACTCCCCGCCTTATCGGCCCGCACAGAGGTACAGGACATCCACAAATTTGACCATCAACCCGTCTTACCTTCCCGGTATCGCAAGGCAAAGAAAAGATTTCTTCTTCTGAAAATCCAACCCGACCGGTACAGATACGGTGTGGTAAGAAATGAGAAGGGGGCAGTTACCGGCACCGCGCCTTGGGTGCCAGAATTAATGACTCGTACATTTCGCAATAGCCGACCAGCGGCTGGCCGTAGTTCGACTTAAT
>JAQFVO010000108.1 GCA_027942505.1 Endozoicomonas sp.
TGATTTTGCCTCAGTAGACGTCGTAGTTGAGGCAGTGGTGGAAAACCCCAAAATCAAACAAGCCGTGCTGGCCGAGGCGGAGCAGGAAGTCCGGGTGCAGACAGTGCTGACATCCAACACCTCAACCATTGCCATTGATCAACTGGCTGCCAACCTGCAACGTCCTGAACAGTTTTGTGGTATGCACTTTTTTAATCCGGTACACGCCATGCCCCTGGTGGAGGTGATTCGCGGCAGTAAAACATCCGAGGAGACTGTCGCGACGGTGGTCGCCTATGCCCGTAAAATGGGTAAGACGCCGGTGGTGGTTAATGACTGCCCCGGATTTATGGTCAACCGGGTGTTGTTCCCGTACTTTGCCGGCTTTGTAGCCCTGCTGCGCGACGGCGCTGACTTTCAGCAAATCGATAAAGTGATGGAAGGTTTTGGCTGGCCTATGGGACCGGCCTATCTGCTCGATGTGATCGGCATTGATACCGCCATCCACGCCGAAGAGGTTATGGCGCGCGGCTATCCGGATCGCATGAAGCGTGACTTCAAAACGGCTATGGACGTGTTGTATGAGCACCAGCGTCTGGGCCAGAAAAACGGCATGGGCTTTTATCATTACCAGCAGGATAAAAAGGGCAAGCCGAAAAAACAGGTCGATAAGACCGTTTATGGCCTGCTTGATCCCGTCTGTGGCAAACGACAGTCGTTTTCTGACGAGGAGATTATTGCCCGGATGATGGTGCCGCTGTGCATGGAGACTGTCCGTACTCTGGAGGAGGGTATTGTCGCGTCGGTGGCAGAAGCGGATATGGCACTGATTATGGGCATTGGTTTCCCACTCTTTCGCGGCGGCGCCCTGAAATACATCGATAGCCTTGGTGTGGCGGAGTTTGTTGCCCTGGCCGATCGCTACGTCGCCATCAGCCCACTCTACGCCCCGACCAGCAAACTGCGGGAGATGGCCAGGGCCGGGCAGACGTTTTATTACTAATGGGATTATAAGAGCGAGAAGACCATGAGCCTGAAGCCAAGAGATGCGGTAATCATTGATTTTGGACGCACCCCGATGGGGCGTTCCAAAGGTGGGATGTATCGTCATGTCCGTGCTGACACACTGTCTGCCCAGCTGATCACCGGTCTGCTGAAGCGCAATCCTGATGTGGACCCGGCGGAGATTGAGGATGTGATCTGGGGCTGTGTCAACCAGACGCTGGAGCAGGGCTGGAACATTGCCCGTATGGCCGCGCTGATGACCCCGATTCCCCCCACGGTGGGCGCGCAGACCGTCAGTCGCCTGTGTGGTTCCTCCATGAGCGCCCTGCACACTGCGGTTCAGGCTATTCAGAGCGATAACGGTGATGTGTTTGTCGTCGGTGGCGTTGAGCATATGGGCCATGTGGGTATGATGCACGGGGTTGACCCGAACCCGAGGCTGTCCAAACACGGTGCTAAAGCCGCCGGGATGATGGGTGTGACGGCCGAGATGCTCAGTGTTATGCACGGCATCAGTCGTCAGGCACAGGATGAATTTGGCGCCCGTTCCCATCAACGGGCCTGGGCCGCGACCGAAGCTGGCCACTTCAGCGATGAGATTATCCCCATGGAGGGGCACGACGAGGATGGCAATCTCTGTCTGTTCACCAGGGATGAGACCATTCGCCCGGACACGACTGTAGAGATTTTATCCAGCCTCAAGCCCGCCTTTAACCCCAAAGGCACCGTGACCGCGGGCACCTCTTCCCAGATTACGGACGGCGCTTCGGCCATGATTGTCATGTCTGCCCAGCGTGCTCAGGACCTTGGCCTGCAACCCGTGGCTGTGGTGCGAGCCATGGCCGTGGCCGGGGTTGATCCTTCCATTATGGGTTATGGCCCGGTGCCAAGCAGTACTAAGGCGCTGAAACGGCTGGGGCTGACCATAGACAACATTGACCATGTGGAGTTGAACGAGGCATTTGCTGCCCAGGCTCTGCCAGTGCTCAAAGACCTTAAACTGCTTGATGTTATGGACGACAAAGTAAATCTATATGGTGGTGCCATCGCCCTTGGACACCCTTTCGGCTGCTCCGGTACGCGGATATCCGGCACACTGCTGAATGTGATGAAGCAACATGGCGGCACGCTCGGACTGGCGACCATGTGCATCGGACTGGGACAGGGTATCAGTACGATTTTTGAGCGGGTTTAAGTCACAAGCGCTGCTATCGAAGCATTTTGCTCTCTACACGAAATACCACAGACTCCTCTGTCATGGACTGTACTTTGTGAGTTTGTGGTTCATTCACTGTTAAAACAAAGCCATTGCCTTTTATAACGGCGCGCATATTGCTTGAGCCTGCCATCCCTACCCGCCACAGTCAGTATCACCACCCGGATCAAGACCTACTTTAGTCGGGACGTGTGGCACCCCATGTGCGGGAGGCAAAGTGGCGAGAGGGTTTTCTGAAGCAGCTGATCAAGGATATGCGCGTAGAGTTCCCTGATATAAAAGGGTTTTCCCAACGGAATATGGAGTTGATCCGTCAATGGTATCTGTTCTGGAGTGATGCCGGGGAAATTACGAAACAGCTTGTTTCGCAATTGGTTCAGGTGCCCTGGGG
>JAQFVO010000393.1 GCA_027942505.1 Endozoicomonas sp.
AGTCATAGTAGTGATGAAGCGAGTAATGATCGTGGAGCGAAGGGCTGGCAGATAGATCGAGCGTGAGAGTGAAACAATGACCGTCAGCAATTCCCGCTGACCATGTCTCTGTCACCAAATAAATAGATTATCCAGATGACTATTTTCAAGTTCAAACGAACTAAAAAAGCAAAAGGCCATAAAGCAGGGCAGATGCGAGTCATTTGTGATTATGTATCAGGCATGACCGATGCCTATGCCACCAAGCTGTATGAGAAACTCTATATACCGAACAGAGGCTCAGTGTTCGATAAGTTGTAAGCCACACTACCAGAATCAGATGCATCCCCAAGGCGATAGACCGACATCCAGGGGATTCTCTGGAATATGAAGGGGCATATCACCCCTTCAACATATCAAACACCACCCGCGCAAACCCTCTGGCCAGCTCCGGGTTGGAAAGGTACTGCAACATCATCTCCTGGTGAGCTTCGTTGCTGTCCATCACCGCATCATCAATGGCCTTAATCCCCCAGCATATCCCTGGCCTGCTCGTAAGCCGCCACCGCAGAGCTGTAACGCTTCTGCCACCGCTCCACCGCAGGCTTGCAGATATTACTGACGGCAGCATTGCTTTTCTTCCAGGTCAGGAAGGCTTCGCAGAACCGCTCCACTATTCCAGGTAAAAATGCCACTGGCTCGCAGCTTTTCATGCAGCTCAAAGATTTTGTCCGGATCAGACACATCCGCCAGTTCTGCCGTCTGGTAGTAAGGCTGGAAGGCAGCCAGAATATCGTCCGGCTCATTCACAAAGTCCAGCACAAAGGTGCCGCTCATCGCCTTGCCAGGGTAGGTACGATTCAGACGGGAAAGGGTCTGCACACACTCCATACCACCCAACGGTTTATCCACATACATGGCGCAAAGCTTGGGCTGGTCAAAACCGGTCTGGAACTTATTGGCCACCAGCATAATCTGGTAATCGTCGGTATTGAACGCCTTACGCATATCCCGTCCTTTGAGGCCGGGGTTCATATTCTTTTCCGTAAATTTCTCATCGAGAATGGCAGTACTGTCCGGATCATTGGCATCAAACTGTACTTCACCGGAAAAGGCCACCATCACGGCAATGGAACTCTTGTGTTCAGACAGATACTTCTCAAACCCCAGCTTATAGCGCACAGCCTCCTTACGGGAACTGGTCACCACCATCGCCTTGGCCTGACCACCCAGCAGCCCCATCACATGTTCCTGAAAGTGCTGGACGATCACCTTTACCTTCTGACTGATATGGTGCTCAGGCGTACCCAGCGCCCCATCTTCACCTTGGCATGCTTGCTGTCCACCTCCTCATCGGTAGCGGCAATCTTCTGGGCCAGCTTGTAGGCAACTCCAGAATCCAAGGGAGTCTCTGTGGTGAACGTCCCCCCAAGTTTGTCCGCATCGGCAAGAAGACCGTCCGCTACCTAATCAACGATCTGGACGAATGGCTCAACCAGCGGGAGCGCTATGAAACCATCGCTCAGGAACAGTAGAAAACGGGTTGCTTCTGTGGTTATACCCTCGTTACACCATCAAACCACCAGACAATAAAAAAGGGCTTACATTTTTGTAATCCCTTGTTTTTTTTGGCGCTCCCAGGAGGATTCGAACCTCCGACCTGCCCCTTAGGAGGGGGCTGCGCTATCCAGCTGTGCCATGGGAG
>JAQFVO010000414.1 GCA_027942505.1 Endozoicomonas sp.
TTCTGAGGAGAATAGCGGGGCTATTTGACGAAGAAGCAGGAATTTTTAGACCAATTTATCGCAACCGCAGTAGGGCAGTCTATTCTCGGACAGCCTCCCAGAATAATAACCAGAGAATAACCACGGTGAAGCAACCCAACGCACCGAAAAAAAACATTGTGATCGTCGGCGGTGGTGCAGCCGGCATTGAACTGGCCACGCGCCTTGGCAATAAGCTGGGCAAAAAACAGCAGGCCCGGATTACCCTGGTGGATGCCCATAACACCCACTTCTGGAAACCACTGCTGCACGAAGTGGCCGCCGGCTCCCTGAACGCCTTTGAGGATGAACTGAGCTACCTGGCACAGGCCAAGTGGAACCACTTTCACTTCATTCCCGGCCGGATGGCCAGCCTGAACCGTGCGGCAAAGTCCATCGGCCTGAGCCCCATTGTTGACGATCATGGCCGCGAAGTGGTGCCAGAGCGAACCCTGACGTACGACCAACTGGTGCTGGCCGTGGGCAGCACAGCCAACCATTTCAATACGCCAGGAGCCACCGAACACTGCCTGTTTCTCGATAACCGCCAGCAGGCCGAGCGCATACACGCCACCCTGATCAACCATTACCTGCACGCTCAGGCCAGCGGTAACCCGGCGGCCAAACTGCGCATTGCCATTATCGGTGCCGGCGCCACCGGCGTGGAGCTGGCCGCAGAGCTGCATTATGCCGCCATTGAGTTGGCCCGCTACGGCCTGGACGCCATCAAGCCAGAACACCTGGAAGTCACACTGATCGAAGGGGGTGAGCGGATTCTGCCCGCCCTGCCCGAACGCATCAGCGCCAGCGTTGGGCGACAGCTCAACAAAATTGGCATTCAGGTGAAAACCGGGCAACTGGTCAGTGAAATCAAGGCAGACGGCGTTGTTACCCGTAGCGGCGAGTTTATCGAATCGGACCTGAGGATCTGGGCGGCGGGCATCAAGGCACCGGAATTTCTCGCCGGAATTGATGGCCTGGCCAGCAACCGGATCAATCAACTGCTGGTGCGACCCACACTACAAACGACGCTGGATGATTCTATTTATGCCCTGGGGGATTGCGCCAGCTGCACCCTCACCAAGCGCAGCGGTGAGTCATTTACTATTCCACCCCGGGCGCAGGCGGCACACCAGCAGGCAACCCTGCTGGCCAAAAGCCTGACCGCCCAGGTGCGAGGTGATAGTCCATTGACGTATAACTACCGGGATTACGGCTCACTGATTTCCCTGAGCCAGTTCAGCGCTGTTGGTAACCTGATGGGTGCCGTTACCGGCGATATGATGATAGAGGGAGCACTGGCCAAGCTGTTCTACATCAGCCTGTACCGAATGCACCAGATGACGCTGTTTGGCAAGCTACGCACCGGCACACTGATCCTGAAGGACCTGATCAGCAAAACCACCAGACCACAGCTGAAGTTGCATTGAGGAAAGACCGCTGCCCGCCACCCGCTGCCCGCAAAAGCAATGGTGGTTTGGCAGATAGAAAAAAACCGCTGGCAACAGGTCGCCAACGGTCTGAAAAATGGTGGGTCGTGTAGGATTCGAACCTACGACCAATTGGTTAAAAGCCAACTGCTCTACCGACTGAGCTAACGACCC
>JAQFVO010000435.1 GCA_027942505.1 Endozoicomonas sp.
CGCAGGGGGTTGATGGAGGATATGTACAAAAAGGTGTTACAAGAGCTTTATGAGTTCACCAAAGGACCAATGAGCGAGGAGATGCAGACGTTCTTTAAGGGCTTTGAGGCGGAGCGTGAGCTATTTACCCGATACATGTCCAACCCGATCGGTGATATTCCCGGGGAGCTTCAGTATCTGTTCAATAATATGGACTCTGCCAAGAGTGTTATCCTGGCCATGGACCACTTCAGTCAGCGAATCAAAGACCTGCTCGATGAAGGGGCATTTGAGGAAGTCGGTAAAATAGCACTGCAAATCAACGTCCTTTATGCCGCTGGCAGTAATCTTGTTAACGCTGGAAAATGGGACAGTGAGCAAACGATGGAAACCCCCTTTAAGGATCTTCTGGCTGAATTTCAGGGCTGGAAAGATCTACAAATAAAAGCCTTGAAGAGCATTTCAGACACTGATCCGACAGCAATCCCTCTTGTTGATATTATTAAATTCAGTCTCGTTTATGATTCGCTGCGTGCAGGACGAGTCGGCAGTGAGTTCAGTGAAGGTTTTTGCTGGGCCGACGTCTTGTCACTGGGAATAGCCGCCCACTACCAGACAATTGCTGAGTCACTGGAAATGATGGTGGAGTCGGTTCTACACGGGGTTGGTTACGGAAAATATGTGCTCGGGTTGCGTCGTGTTTTGCAGTCACTGGCCTTTATGACAGTAGTAAAAGAGCACATGGAAAATGAGGCGTTATCACTTGGCATTAAAAAAGAGAGTGTCTATTACAAAAAGCTGATTGAAAGATTTGATAAATTGTCCCTCGAGCAGGCTAGAGCCCTAGAAGCCACTTCCTTTGAATCCATTGGTGACTTCATTGAAATGTTTCGCAAAGAGATAGAACTCTACCAAAACCCGGATCCTCTTCGGTTCATGCTCTCGCCAGAAGAGCGGCATGCTATTTATGCGGAAATTCGGGAAATAGAGGGTATTTTTAAGCTGACCATCAGCGATACTGCTACCGGATTATTTGTTGCGACCGGCAAGACACTTGACGCACTCAAGGCGAATATCCCGCAGCAGATGGGCTCATTTCTGCGTACTTATAACATTCCGGCAGAAAGCACCGGGGAAGCCGTACCGGGTTCAGGGTATGTCCGTTTAACTGAGCACACACTGCAACCACTGGAAGATTTGCAGGTGTTTCCTGACTCGGCGCTCACCATTAAGGATGTTCTGACGAACCCCCCGGAAAAACTTCAGGCCATTGACGTCGCCAACACCCAGGCGCTTATCGAAAAATACTTGAAAACAGTGAGCAAAAAATCCAATCAGGAAATGTTCAAAGCAGATAAACAGGCAAAAGACCCTCAACCGGCGACGTCAGACGAGATGGTCACGGTTAAAGACCCGATTATTTCTCAGATGAGAGAGGTGCTTGCAGCGCTCAGAAAGGCCAATTCTTCAGCATTAACCCGCCACCTCTCCCAGCAGATCAAAGACCTCAATGCCAACATTTTCAAGACCATTGACAGCTATTCCAAACAGATGGCTAATCCAGAGAAGCCCGCGTCGTCTTCGGCCAGTGCAGAGCAAACCGCTCAGGATTCGATCGCCCTGACTGCAGAAGAAGCAATCAAGCTAAGTATCGATTACGACCTCATGAAACTGGTAAACCCGGCAGCTGCGGGGGTAACAATGGCTCAGCCACAATCCGGCGCTGATTCTGTCCCCCAATCCACTACTGAGCATAGCGCCAAGTTGAGTGATGGCGCTCTGGCCGGTGGCAGTATTGGTAGTTTTGGCCTTGCGATGGGTGGTGCACTGACGGCTTTCAGAATTTCCTGTCCGGGCTGTCTGACACAAATGCTCTCGGACTTGCAGGAAAGTGTTCAGGATCTGGATCTATCGAATTTGCGCGTTCTGCTCAAGAAAGGCACAACGGAACTCCTGAAGAAAGGTTTAAAAAAAGGGGCTGAAGAAGGTGTCAAAGATACTGTGAAAGAGGGTGTCAAGGATACTGTGAAAGAGGGTATCAAGGATACTGTGAAAGAAGGTACTAAGGATACTGTAGAAGAAGGTGTCAAAGATACAGCAGAAGAAGGTGTTGAAAAGGGAGGAAAACAATTACTCAAAGGAGGCTCCAAATTATTGAAGGCCCGTTGCCGACGCGCAGGTGTCTGTGACGCAACCCGGGGTGCGAAAGACGCGAAACGTATTAAAGACGTGGTCGATGATCTTGAGGAACTTGGCGAAGCCATGAAGCTGGTGTCTGAACTTGATGGGGCGGAAGACGCTGGTAATGTGGTCCTCGCCGCAGCCATCGCCAAAAAACTTGGCAATTGGCTGAGCAGAATTTTTCACGGTGGTAAAGGCCATAAAGGCAAAAGCAATAAGAATTCCGGCAACGAGCATATGACCGTGGACCAGCTGGTAGATGCCATGCATTATATGATGTCCACACCGGCGCCAGCCATAACTTCAGGTGGTGGGAATAATGGAGCCGTCACCGGCAAGGCAACGGCTGGTGATTCAGATGGCAGCGACAACTCAGGCAGGACGACAAAACCGACCACAAGGCCGAAAACAACAGCGGCAACAACACACAAGACGACAGAAGCAACAACACACAAGACGACAAAAGAAACAACACATAAGACGACAGAAGCAACAACACACAAGACAACAGAGGCAACAACACATAAGACAACAGAAGCGACAACACACAAGACGACAGAAGCAACAACACACAAGACGACAGAAGCAACAACACCAAAGACAACGGCAGGGACAACTGCACCAACAACAGCAGGAACAACAGCAGGAACAACGGCAGGAACAACAGCAGGGACAACAGCGGCAGGGACAACGGCAGGAACAAC
>JAQFVO010000482.1 GCA_027942505.1 Endozoicomonas sp.
ATTCCATGAGGCGGATCGAGACCGACGTGGTCATTATTGGCGGCGGGGCAACCGGGGCTGGCGTATTGCGAGACTGGGCCCAGCGCGGTATGCGCACCATTCTGGTGGAAAAGGACGATATCGCCAATGGCACCACAGGACGTAACCACGGCCTGCTTCATTCCGGTGCCCGCTATGCGGTTACCGACCCTCACTCGGCAGTGGAGTGCATCCGGGAAAACCGGATTCTGAAAAAAGTGGCCAGCCACTGCATCGAAGAGACCGGCGGACTGTTTGTCACCTTGCCGGAAGATGACCTGGGTTTTCAACAGACGTTCGTTGACGGCTGTAACAGCGCCGGTATTGAAACGGAAGTACTGGTACTTGGGGCAGCGCTGCGCGTTGAACCCAACGTCAACCCGCAACTACTCGGTGCAGTAAGAGTCCCGGACGGAACAGTGGACCCTTTTCACCTGACCGCAGCCAATATACTTGATGGCGAAGAGCATCAAGTGTACGGTCTGCACCACCCGCTGTCCGCTGGCTGAAGCGAATCCTGACTACCCGGGGCCCAAGCAGGCTGGACCCGATGGCGAGCGTTTACGGATTAAAAATCCGCAGTTATACGACGAAGCATTAAAATATTGCACCAACTGCAAACGCTGTGAAGTTGCCTGTCCATCCGGCGTGCAGGTAGGGACGATCAACTTGCATGTGGCTTATCACAGCCCGTGTCACCTGATCAAACAGGGCGGCTATACCATGGAACTGCTCAATAGCATTCCAGGGCTTGAGGTCATCATGCTCGACCAGAAATGTTGTGGCATGTCTGGCACCTACGGCTTTAAAAAGGAGAAATACGAAACCTCACAAAAAATAGGTCAGGCGGTCTTTGATCAATTGTCAGGGATGGCCGTGGATTATGTGGTTACCGACTGTGAGTCGTGCAAAATGCAGATAGAGATGAATACCAGCTTCAAGGTGCTGCACCCATTGACCCTCATGGCTCAATCTCTGGTTTGATAGATGAACCCGACAATTTCTTTACCGATCCCTCAGAGCCAGCACCATGAGATCATCATCGACATGATCAAAAAGGCGGGCTTCGTCACCACCGATGCCCTGGTGCAGCACTTTAAGGTGACGCCGCAAACGATACGACGGGACCTGAATGAGCTGGACCAGCAAGGTTAGAGGGTTTCTTGCGCCTGCCTGACTCAAGCGTCGTTACTGTCGGCTTTCAACATGATATTGTGCCAAACGGATCTCGGCTCCTTCGGTGCTCAGAAGGCTTAAGTAGTTGCGCCTCAGTTTTGTCCAAATACCCAATCCTGAGAGCAGTCATCAACACGATAGCGTTACAAAACGACACAGGGCCAGATCTCCTCTTCCCGAGCTGTGACTTTTGCCATGTCCAATTTACCCGGAGTCTTCTCAGCTCGGATTCTTGAGATCGCTTCGTTAAGTAACTCCATACATTCTGTATGGCCACGGCTGCGGGCAAGCTCAAGAGCACCCTGAAGACAATACAGATCAATGTCTTCGATGTGCTCAAGCAGACATTTCAAGCAGTCACTTTTGCCAGACTGTGCTGTCGACAGGAGCGCATGATGGACGTTGAAGCCGTTTGGATCATACTTATCCAGCACGACCTGCATAACATCGACATGGCCAAGACAGGCCGCCAACAGCAAAGAAATACCCACTTGAGCGCCACTATTGATAAGGACCTTCATGCACCCGGCATGACCACAATAGGCGCAGAAGAGTGTATAGCGATCTAAATCCTGGCTTCCGTGTTCGATAGCAACTTGCAAACCGTCACTGTCTCCCCTGCGCAGCACAAGCATTATGTCGCCGTCAGCTTCATCCATCCCTACTTCATACAGAGGGTCTGTGCATCTGAAATAACTTAAGACCTTATAAACAGTCTCCTCCATAATTTTCATCTGGCTTTCAATCAGAAAATCCAGACATTCGCAATGTCCCCCGCGGTAAGCTGCGTCTATCAGGACATTCAGATCATCCGCTCCTTGATTGATCAAGGTTTTCAGACACCGGGTGTGGCCTAAA
>JAQFVO010000128.1 GCA_027942505.1 Endozoicomonas sp.
TCGGTGATTGTGTTGCCAAATATGTTGTCAAAGAAGTGCTGGTCGAGATATTTCCAGACCGTCTGGTAATCGCTGATCATGCTGGCAATGCGTCCTGGCTCAAACTCATGAAGTTTCACTGGCGGCTGCAGACCGGTCTGTTGCGTCGCACTGGTGAAATTGCTGGCACTGGTCCGCCTGGGCAGCAGCTGGACCAGCAGCTGGCGAAGTTGCATGGCCTCACCAGCATCATTAATCCCGTGGCGGTTGATCATGGTCTGAACGTTTACCCGGTTGATCGCTTCTTCGGGGGCCGCGATTTTCCTGTCGTAGAGATTGGTGAGCAATTCCCAGGCCTGTTCGCCATAGGCAAATAGCTGCCAGTCAGATTCGATATGGTGATGAAGGACATCGGTCTGCAATTTTTTCAGGTGGGCCACTGGGAGACCCATTCCCAGGTAGTCAGGCATGACGGCCAGAAGCAGAACGCTCTCCATTTGGTGTGTGGGTGTGAGCTGCATAAATAGTTTCCTGCCGTTGGCAAACTGACCCCGGTTCAGGATGCCACCAAGTACTGGGTCGAACTGTGCTATTGACGACACAAGTTGCTTCTCGCCGGCCAGCCGCTTATGGATAATTTCTGTTATTTCCTCCGCCGATGGCCGCGCATGACCGTAGCCCGGAATCAGCACGCTGGCGGCGGTTATCTCCCGGCGATGGTACAGCTCACTCACCTGTTGGATAATCTTGCCGCACAAGCTGTCTGGCAGGTTGATTTGGGAATTGCCGGCCAATTGCTGCCTGGCCATAGCTTGCAGCATGATCCGTGCCAGGGCGCCGGCCGTGCCACCGGGGGTCGTTTTTCCTGTGGCAGGATTGTGAAATATGTGCTGATCGTTACTGCCCCGGATACGGCCATCAGCAGCGAAAATGTTTTCCGGTTGCTCATGCTCAATGCCCAGATGTGGTGAGTGGAGTACCTCGTACAGGAAACATTCAGTGATTGCGCCTGATGTTTCAGCGGTGCTCTGCAAGATGGCTATATTGACCAGGTCGTTCTGGTTCCAGTAGGCAGAAATCGGCTCGTCGCTGGTTTTAAGCTGATTGATAAAGGCGTTGGCTTCCACCTGCAGCCGGGCAGATATTGCCTGGCTACCTGTCAACAGTCGCATGCCAGGTGACTGGCTTAATGGATCCTGACCCGGCATGACCAGTTGGCGCTGGATGCTCAATTGCCGGTCGTGCAAGCGCGTGCTAAGCAAAGTGGCCAGAAGCAGATTGCCCGTGTGGTCAAAATGAAAGCTGTAAGCGGCCGCATTAGTGTGGGAGTCATTGTCAATGGCTGCTGAAAACAGTTTTGCCAGGCCCTCTTTGAGATAATCCA
>JAQFVO010000595.1 GCA_027942505.1 Endozoicomonas sp.
GCCACAGAGCTGACCGTTCGCTCCAACGTGGCCATGCCAGCAAAAGCAGACCGATTAACTATCGAACAGATGGACCCTAAAAGCTGGATCCGGATATACCGCCAGCTGCCCCTGGGCGGGGTGACCGGGACCATCGGCTCGCACTGTGAGTTTGTTCAGCGGGAGCGAGAGCAGGTCTGTTTACGCCTTGATGAGCATCGCAGTACACTGTACAACGACACCCATCGCCAGCGTCTGGAAAAGGTGCTCAGTGACTATTTTGAACAAACGGTTAAACTCTCAATTGACACCGGCCCTGTAGTTCATGAAACTCCGGCTCGTTGGCGTGAACGCAAGATCGCCCAGCGTCTTGACCAGGCAAGGGCAAGTATTACCGCCGATAGCCGGATCCAGACACTGGTCGATACCTTTTCTGCCATGGTGCTGGAGGATACCATTGCACCGGTGGGTAATATCATTCAATAACAGCTAGCTCGCGCCCGTCAGTGGCAGAGTGCGGCAACTATTCGCAGAGGTTGATATGTTTAAAGGCGGCATGGGCAACATGATGAAGCAGGCCCAGAAAATGCAGGAAGATATGCAGAAGCTCCAGGAAGAGTTGGCCAATGCCAAAGTCGTCGGTGAAGCAGGAGCAGGGCTGGTCAAAGTGACCATGAACGGTCGTTACTATGTTCTGCTGGTGGAGATCGACCAGAGCCTGTTTGACGAAGACAAAGAGATGCTCGAAGACCTGATTGCTGCGGCCACTAATGACGCTGTGCGCCGGGTGGAAGAGAACAGTAAGAAAAAAATGGGTGAACTGACTGCCGGCCTCGGACTGCCACCTAACATGAAACTGCCATTTTAATCGATCGAAGCCCGCTGCCAGCGGGCCTGTTTTCTCAGGGTACCACTATGTTCAGCCCCATGATCAGGGAATTGATGGAGTCGTTGCGCGTTCTGCCTGGTGTCGGCCCCCGTTCGGCACAGCGCATGGCACTGCACTTGCTGGAGCGCAATCGCGATGGGGCGCTGCGCCTGGCCGCGGCGCTGAAACAGGCAGCCGAAGGGGTAGGGCGCTGCCAGCACTGCCGCACCCTGACTGAAGAGTCTTGCTGCGCCATCTGTGCCAATCCTGCCCGCAATGATAAGTTGCTCTGTGTAGTAGAGAACCCGTCCGACGTTATGGCCTTTGAGCAGGCCGGAGGCTATGGCGGCCGATACTTTGTCCTGATGGGGCACCTGTCACCAATTGATGGTATTGGACCGGAGGATATCGGTATTGATCAGATGCTGAAAATGGTTAATGACCATCCCGTCGAAGAGGTTATTCTGGCCACCAACCCCACCGTCGAGGGAGAAGCCACGGCACACTACATCGCCGAACAGCTCAAGGCCATCGGAGTCACCACCAGCCGCATAGCCCACGGGGTTCCCCTTGGCGGAGAGCTGGAGTTTATTGATGGCGGCACCCT
>JAQFVO010000609.1 GCA_027942505.1 Endozoicomonas sp.
ACTGCCAGACAGGATTTGAGAATATCCCCACCACTGTGCAGGCGGGACTCGTATTTACCGGCCTGGGTGTCCCCAAAACCATCTTCTTTCAGCCCGGAGCTTCGGATAATGACTGGCTTGTTTGAGTCATCCCCTGACAGCTCCTGATAAAAGCCTCTGATTGTATCGGCAATGGGCAGGCTGGCTACCTCTTGTAAGAAACCATCACTGATCAGTAATTTCCCCAGGGCATCAAGCCATTTGACCTGATTGATCCTGTCCATGGCGGGGATGCTATCTTTTAAACTTTCCAGAGTAACCGGCTGGAGTTGGCTGGCATCGATGCCGCAGGGGTGGAATTGCGCCAGAAGTTGCGGCTCAATCATCACACTATCAATGTCTTGCAGCATGGTCTGCTGGATGACCTGGAAAGGGGGAACAGGCAGACCGGCCTCAGACATCAGGGTCAGAAATTGACCTTTACCACCTGCAAGGCTGCGGTGATTCTTAGCTAAAGGGTTAACTCTGTCCAGAGTGCGTTGAGGTGCAGGGGTTATTGCGACGGTTGGTTCTGACTTTATAACACTTAGCGCAGAGGAGACGTCTGGTTTTGCCTCTTCAGGTAAGCCATTTTCCGGAGGGTGTTCAGTCTCCGTTTGAGGATCGATTCCCGTCGCAGAGGGACCTTGATCCTCGTCAACACGGTCAGGGAGCGGGGTGGTTAATGGTGATTTATGGATGTGAAGGGAATCATTAGTACCATCAGGAAAATTATTTGCAGAACCCGGATCAGTGGAGGCCCTGACGCTTGCCTCAGAGCTGGTGACAGACATAGTGTCTGGAAGGATGTTGTGCTCTGTTGCACAAGACGCTGTTCGCTGATTCAGGGATGTTGATGGGCTGGTATCAGAAGGATTATCACCAAAAATTTTCTTTTTGATGGATGATACTGCGCTAACAATTCTGCCACAGAATCGACCAATAGCCCTTACAGGGCGTTTAATGTATTCGATCAGAGTTGATGCTGCAGCGGATATGGTGTTGGAAAATCCAGACATAAATTTCCTTGGCTGCTGGTGCCTT
>JAQFVO010000658.1 GCA_027942505.1 Endozoicomonas sp.
CAGTTATCTTTGTTTACCAATCAGTAAAACAGACTCTTGCAAAACCGGGGCGAACCATATATGTCTTTGTGGTTCAACGCTTTTTGTTTTTTGCGACACCCTCTGGTTAGTAGCCGTAATTATTACGTCTATTATCGCTCAGAGGTTGCAAGGTTGCCTTCAAGGAGTATTACCTGATGATTTCCATTGGAACCCCTCTGTCGCCATCGGCCACCCGGGTTATGTTGCTCGGTGCCGGTGAGCTGGGTAAAGAAGTTGCCATTGAGTTTCAGCGTCTGGGCATTGAGGTTATCGCCGTGGATCGCTACGCCAACGCGCCAGCCATGCAGGTTGCCCATCGCAGTTATGTGATCGATATGCTTGATGGTGATGCGTTGATGACGCTGATCACCCGTGAAGAGCCGCACTATATCGTGCCGGAGATTGAAGCGATTGCCACCGATGTGCTGGTGAAGGTGGAGGAACGTGGCATGAGCGTCGTGGTTCCGTGTGCCAGGGCAACGCAACTGACTATGGATCGCGAAGGCATTCGCCGCCTGGCGGCAGAGACTCTCGGGTTGCCAACGTCCCTTTACCGCTTTGCCCAGTCGCAACAGGCACTGGCTGAGGCGGCTGAGCAGGTGGGGTTTCCCTGCGTGGTGAAGCCGGTGATGAGTTCCTCGGGTAAGGGCCAGAGTGTGCTGCGCGACTCGACCGATGTGGCATCAGCCTGGGAACATGCGCTGAGTGCGGGACGAGGGGGCAAGACGCGGGTGATTGTGGAAGGCTTTGTGGCGTTTGATTATGAGATCACTTTGCTGACTGTGCGCACCCGTCAGGGTACTTCGTTCTGTCCTCCTGTCGGCCACAGGCAGGAGAGTGGTGATTACGTCGAGTCCTGGCAGCCTCAACAGATGTCGCCTGTGGCATTAGCCGAAGCTGAGCGCGTTGCCGGCGCTATTACTGAGGCGCTTGGTGGCTATGGGGTGTTTGGTGTGGAGCTGTTTATTTGTGGCGATAAGGTGTTTTTTAACGAAGTCTCGCCCCGTCCCCACGATACTGGTCTGGTGACCATGATTTCTCAAAATCTCAGTGAATTTGCCCTGCATGTTCGGGCCATCCTGGGTTTGCCGGTGCCAGTTATCACTCAGTATCAGCCGTCGGCGTCTGCCGTGGTCAAAATGACAGGGGATTTGCCTGGCCCAGTCTATGGCCATCTTGATCAGGCGCTGTCCGTAGCCAATACTGAACTACGCCTGTTCGCCAAGCCTGAGTTGCAGGGTACCAGGCGTATGGGCGTGGTTCTGGCTGGGGCGGAATCGGTTGCTCGGGCCCGTAAGCTGGCTTGTGAGTCAGCGGCCAAAATAACTCTCGAGAGTTAAGCAGAGCCGGTCGGTGTTTTAATTGGAGGTATTCATGAAAAAAATAAAAATGCAGGGGTTTTTTCTGGTCGCACTGTTGCTGGCTGCCTGTAGCAAGCCGGTAACCTTCACCGATCTGGATGGTAACCGTGTTGCCTTGACCGGTGATCGGTGGCTGGTGCTCAATTTCTGGGCCGAGTGGTGTGAGCCCTGCCGGGAAGAGGTGCCGGAGTTAAATGCCTTGGCCGACACTGGTCAAGTGCGGGTTCTTGGGGTGGATTTTGACAATGGTCAGGGTAAGGCACTGGAGACTAAGGCCAGAGCCCTGGATATTCACTTCCCGGTCTTGCGTGAATCCCCCCTGGCCGTTTTGCAGGTTCCTCCGCCCCAGGTGTTGCCTGCCACGTTTATTATTTCTCCGAAAGGTACGGTGGCAGCAAAACTGTTTGGACCCCAGACTCGCCAGAGTATTGAGGCGAAACTGGCCCAGCTGCGTCAACAGTAACAGAGGAAAGATTATCCCATGGCTGAGGTGTGCAAGAGAGCTTTTGTTGAAGGGCGGGTGCAAGGCGTCTGGTTTCGCGGCTCGACCCAGGAGAAAGCGCGTAGTCTGGGACTTATGGGCTGGGTCCGCAATTTGCCGGATGGTCGGGTGGAGGTATTGATGCGTGGCTCTGAGTCCGCCATAGCAGAGCTGGAGCACTGGTTACAACTTGGTCCACCCTTGGCCAGAGTGGACCGTCTTACTGTGACGAAAGAACCATTACAGAGTTTCGTCGGCTTCACGATCGGCTGATCCGTCACACGCCGAGTAACTCAATCACCTTGTTTTCGTCGTTACGCCAGTAATCGTCTTTTTCACTTCGTTCCCTGTCCGGATCCAGCATCCTGGATCGATCATACAACGCACGGTATTCTCTGGGGGGATGCCCAAGAATTCGCGCGCAATGGGCTTTTTGGCTAAGTAAAGAAGCGTTTTGCGGTGATTTTTGCAGGGCACGGTCGACAATCTGGTAGGCTTTGGCGCACAACTCTCTGCCCTTGGTCTGGTCTGCATTCAGGTAGCAGTGCAGTGCTTCGTTGTAATACCTGATAGAGACCGACAGGTCGAGTTGGGGCGAGGGGGGCAGTGTGACAACCTGCTGGTCGAAATCGGCCCATTTGTATTGCCGGCACAGATTAATCAAATGGTGCATCAAAAAAATGGGGGCCCCCGGGTAGCGCTCCAGGCAGGCCTTGATCAGCTCGCTGTGTTGATCCTTGGGCCCGATGATTTGCAGTATTCGCAGCATGGCTGTATCCAGCCCTGGGTTGCCGCAAGGGCCGTTGGCAGTGGCTGTTGTCGGGTCAATCTTCATCATGGCCAGCAGCATGTTTCTGGCTTCCTTGTGTTGCTGCTCGAAATCCAGAATTCTGACCATGCACAGGTTAAGGTCATACTGCTGACAGGGGGTGATTTGGGCCAGGTGTTCTGGTAGCTCCCGCTCCTCGCCCGGACGATAGAGATTCATGGTGGCCAACAGCAGTTTTTTTGCGCCAAGGGTGTCGCCTTGTTTGTTGAGCAGCATAATCATCGACATATTCATGGTGTAGTTGCTGCAAGGGGTGAACCTGAGCTGATCTTTCGGGATAGTATTCTGCGGGTTTAGCGGGTTGCTCCTCATCATGGCCAGCATCAGTTGCCGGGCGGCTGTGTGGGTCTGTGCATCGTGGAGCAGCACAGTAAACAGCATCTGGTTCAGGGGTTGCAGCAGGCAAGGAGTAATCATGGCCTTTTTGTGCGACAGGTTCTGTTGTTGGTGTGGCCGGTGAGGCTTCATCATGGCCAGCATCAGGTTAATGGACTTCTCCTGTTCGTTTGTTTCCAGCAGAAAGGTGACCGCCATTCGATCTACATCGCTGAGCCCGCAAGGTGTGCTCAGGGCTTCTTCAGGCGACAGGTTGGCTTGATGGTTCGGGCGGTTCAACGCCATGATTCCTAGCAGAAATTTCCTGCTGGCTTCCTCTTCACCGGCCTTGCTAAGCAACCTCAGCATGGCCGTGTTGTGTGCGTAGCGCAGGCAGGGGGTCCGCATGGCCTGATCCCGGGATAACTGCTCTCGCTGGCGTTTGGGTCGATGCATAGTCATGGATGACAGCATCAGGCTTATGGCCGTGTCATAATTGCCCTGTTCCTCCAGGGTATGAACCATGGCCAAGTCCACATCGTTGCTGCCGCACGTAGTCACTAATGCCTCTTCCCGGGGCAAGTCGAGTTGGAAGTGCGGCCGGTAAGTGCGCATAAGCGCTAGTAATAAAGATTCGGCCTCATCGTACTTGTGTCTCTGGCACAGGAGGCTCGCCATCTGCAGGTCAAGCCTCTCGTGGCCGCATGGGGTGAGAGGGGCCCCGATGCGCTGGTTCTCCGGGCGATGTTGTGCCATGAGCCTGTGCATCATTGCTTCTGCTTCGGGAAGTTTTTCCTGGCTTCTGAGAAGATGAACCATGGCCAAATCCCAGAAATTTGCGCCACATGGTGTGGTGATCGCATTAAATCCGGGGAGGTTGCGCTGATTTTTGGGGCGGTACGTATTCATAATTTGCAACAAGAAGGTTTCAGCTTCAGCTAACCGGAATTCTTCTTCCAGTAGTTGGAGCATGACAAAGTTGAGATCGCTGCTGTTGCATGGCGTAATGGCCGTTGTCGCCCCATCTTTGCCCGGAGTGTGCATAACGGCCGTTAGTAATTGAATGGCGGCTGCCCGGTTACCCTCTTTTTGCAGTTGTTTGACCAGTGCCATATTCAGTTTGTCGTTGCCACACGGGGTCAGCTGGGCTTGATCCTCACCGAGCGCGCGCCGTGCCGGCTCGGCAAGGGCCATGGTTTGCAGAAGGAATAGCCGCGCCTGGTGGTCCCTGTCGCTCTCTGTCAGGAGCCGAAACATGTTCATATTGAGCGTGCGATTGTTACAGGGCAAGGGATATACGGGGTTGGACGGCAGGCGCTGCTGTTTTGCAGGATACTTAGCCATGATAGCCAGCAGTATTGTCTGTGCTTCATCAAAGCGGTGCTCTTTTTCCAGAACCCGGCACATCAGTACGTCCAGCTCATCGTCGCCGCAGAGGGTGTGCACAAGCTCCTTTTCGGGCAGGGTATGTTGCTGGGCAGGGCGCAGATCAGCCATTATGCTCAGCAGCATTGTTCTGGCCTGGCTGCAATATCCCCTCCCCAAATGGCTCAGCACCATGGCCTGGTCCAGGCGCTGATGACCGCAAGGGGTGACAAGTGCAGCCTGTTCATCCAGTTTGATGCGTTCAGGGTTGACCAGCTTCATGGTGTCCAGTAGCAACGTCTGGCTTTGCAAATATTTGCCTAAGTTAATGAGCGCGTGAGCCAAGGTCAGGTTAACGGTCGTTCTGTATTTATATGAGGTTTTGGGGGTGAATTTCTTCTGCAGTTCCCTAAGGATCTCTTCTGCATCGGTGCAGCGATGCCTGCCCTGACGCATCACTGAACGGGCCAGACCTTCAGTGAGTGTATTGGTCAACCTGTCGGAATTGCCGCCGGCCTTAAGCAGGGTGCGAAACTGCTCTTCCGACTTGACTGGATCTCTCTTGATATTGCTGAATGCTTCATTCACTTCAGGTGATTCACCTATCCCCGGCCCTGGTATTTTTGCTCGCGCTCCAGAGGTTTTGGGCGGCAACCTTCGAGTGTTCTGGCTGTCGATTGCAGCAGTTGCCACTGCTCTGGCCAGGATACTGGCCATTGTGACTTTCTTTTTTGCAGGGTTTGCGGTGTCGGTTTTCGAGTGGTCTTCTGCTGGCAGAACTTTGAGCGGTGGCTGCTCAACAATTGGCCCGGCTGGAGTGGCACCTGTTCGAACTGCGCCAACCGGTGCAGGTTCTTTTGGGGCTTCTGGTGCAGGCACTGTGGATGTATCGGCGGTGACTGTTTTGGGTGATCTGGTTTCAGCGAGGGGCGCCACAGTTGCTTTTTTTTCAGTGGTTGAGGGTGTAACTGCTTTGGGTGGCCTGGTCTCAGGAAGAGGCATCACGGTTGATGTTTTTTCAGCGGTTGATTGTGGCGCTGCTTTCGGTGACTTGGTCTCAGGAAGAGGCGTCAGGGGCGCTCTTTTTTCAGTGGTTGAGGGTGGGACAGCTTTGGGTGGCCTGGTTTCAGGGAGAGACGTCACAGCTGCTTCTTTTTCAGTCGTTGAAGATGAGCCAGCTTTGGGTGGACTGGCGCCAGGAAGGGACGACACC
>JAQFVO010000675.1 GCA_027942505.1 Endozoicomonas sp.
GGAGTTGGCTGCTGATAGGGTTTTTGCGTTCGGTTGACATGATTGGACTCGACCCCGCGGGGAAGGGCATATCTCAACAGAACCTTTCCCCCCGAAATCGCCAGCTCACCTTCAGCCCAGGCGGAAAGTATCTGGTGAGTGAGGAGGGGGAGGATCACTACCTGCTATGGCGGTTGCTCAAGTCCGGGCAATGGTTGTTTTATGGTGATTTAACCGACCCGGCATCACCGTGGCCTGGTGAGACGGCACTGCTGGACTCCATTACGTTCAGTTCATGCGATAACTATCTGCTTACCAGCACCTGTAATGGGGTTGTGAATATCTGGGGGCGTAGTGAGCAAGGGAGTTGGATGGTCTTGTGCAGTGGGCAACATGATTATCCAGTAAGGGAGGTCAGGTTCAGTCAGTCCGGAGTTCATGCGCTGACGGTTGACGACGAGTCGATTCATATCTGGGGTCTTAACGATAGTGGATTATGGACTGTTAAAGGGGTCATTCCGGCTACTTTTGCCTCGGATGTAGATTTCCACCCGATGGCAGAACACCTTATCGTTTTCTGGTGTTTTCGTCGCATCCGGATGGTAGAAATACGGGCAGTTCTTGAGTCTGAAGGCCGGCGGGAGGGAACCATTTTTTGATCCCTTGGTCATAAAACGTATCACAATGATCTCATGACAACGGTTGGATCATCTCGCATGCTGTCAACGGTAGTAGGGGGTGGAGCTGTCCGGTTCAGTCGGGGCGCTGAAATCTCCCCGGAACGTGTACCTTCACATCTGACGGACGATACCGCATTATGGTCGCGGCGGCATATCAGTGCATTACCCGACGAAGTGCTATCGCACATTTTTAACTACCTGGGGTGTGACGACATTGCGCAGGTAAATGATACCTGTCAACAATTCCGGTGCGTGGTTCATACACTGCACCGGGAGTCTCTCTTATTCAGTCAGCTACCGGTGCTGATGAGGAAGCAGCACCTGCAGTCCCAGTCATTGCAAAAACAGATGGTGCAAGGTGGCCTGCATCCCTTCATCACCGAACCGTCTAACAGGGAGCGTGAAGTCTCCAATGCAGAGCAACAGGCTGCGGTTGCTTGTTTTCATCTCCAGAGAAGCATGATCTTTACCTCCCGGTACCGTCTCACGGAAGTATTTTTCGAACGCTTTTCGGGACATTTTAATGAATATTTTTACACTCCGGGTAGCAGCACTATTTTGTATTATTACCAATATCATACCAAGCTGTCCGTGTTGAGCCAGAATGACTCAGGTTCGTGGTCAGTACAGTCGTTGGATCTGGCCATCCAGGGCCGCCGTACCAGATCACCTACCGGGCTGAGTATCAGTAGCAATAAACGTTATTTGTCTGTTTTTGCCTATAAACAGATTCAAATCTACCAGTTTGACGGCGGCAGTTGGCAGTTTAATAAACTGCAGCCGATCAGGAATGGTCACCAATTTGTGATCAGTCCTTCCCGGCAATTTCTGACCGTTTATACCAAGACCGGCAGCATTGCGAGCATCAGGTGTTTCGATGAAACAGCACGTTGGAAATGCATGCCAATGCCGCGTGGCAACAGGAAGAATCTCGCTGTTGAAGCGCACAAGTTTTCCCCTTCAGAACAACATATTGCCATCTGGTATAAGAAAAAACTGGAAATCCTGTCGGTGAATTGTCGGGGGGGCTGGAGCGTGTCATGGGAAGCCCCCTGGAACAAGAGCACTGATTATTTCTGCCTGCGATTTTCCCCTTCAGAAAAGCAGGTAGCCATCAGCTATGAGAAGAAAGTGGTGATCTTATCGCTGGATAGTGGCGGTAGCTGGAACGTATCATGGGAATCCCCTTCTAACCGCATAATATACTATACCAAGTTCTGTCCGTCGGGGAGCTGGTTGCTGATAGGTTATTTTTGTTCGGTTGACATAATCCGACTCGACACTTCTGGGAAATGCACATCTCAGCAACAGATTTCCTCCCGGAAACTCAGTCTCACCTTCAGTCCTGGCGGAAAACATGTGGTGAGTGAAAGTCGGGAGAAGCATCAGTTGCTATGGCGCTTGCTTGAGTCCGGGCAGTGGGCGTGTTGTGGCGATTTGAACGGTCCGGAATTCGGGCTAACAGAGATCCACAGTATAAAGTTCAGTTCATGCGATAACTATCTGTTTACCAGCACTTCGGGTGGGGTCGTGAAGATCTGGGGCTGGGATGGGCAGG
>JAQFVO010000681.1 GCA_027942505.1 Endozoicomonas sp.
TCGCCTTCAGCACCCGGTCGATGACGCTGCGGATGCCAGGGGTTACTGTGGCAATCAGTTTGCGGGCGTTCTCTTCATTATCCAGCCAGGTCAGAACCTGGGTGATGACGGTCATTTGTCCGGCCAGTAGCTCCCTTGCGATGCTATTGGTGACGGGAGTCAGGACGTTTTGGGTTAACGCCTCCAGGTGTTGCTCAGTTTTGATGACACCATCACAGATTGCTGTGCGCAGGGTTTGCAGGGCCAATAGTATCGAGGTCGACAGAGCGTTGCCAAGGGCGTCGGCCTCGCTGGTTTGCAGCGCAAATGGTGGATTGTCGGGCAGCTGATCCCGGTCCTCAGGGACCAGCTGTTGTGCCAGAGAGAGGGCGCGGGCGGTGGTTGAGTCCGGGGTCGGGTCGGCCATGGTGCTGAGTAACTGGCCCGTGCGCTGCTGTATGGCCTTGATTATCTCTGGCTGACAGGCAGTCAGTACCTGTTCAATTTCCTGCTGAATCTGTTCCACAATCACCGGCTGCTCTTGCCTGGCCCAGTTAACAACCCACGCCAGGATGTCGCCAGCAGTAGGTTCCAGCATGGTGTCCAGCAACTTCAGCAAGGTCGGTTGCAGTACCGCCTTGAGTGGCGCGGCGTCTGCCAGTTTGTCAGCCAGCATCGCCTTCAGCGCCCGGTCGATGACGCTGCGGATGCCAGGGGTTACTGTGGCAATCAGTTTGCCGGCGTTCTCTTCATTATCCAGCCAGGTCAGAACCTGGGTGATGACGCTCATTTGTCCGGCCAGTAGCTCCCTTGCAATGCTTTTGGTGACGGGAGTCAGGACGTTTTGGGTTAATGCCTCCAGGTGTTGCTCAGTGTTGATGACACCATCACAGATTGCTGTGCGCAGGGTACTATCGACGGCGGCACGAACGGCGGGTATGTTGAACAGTTTCTGGCTGTCCAGCGTACTTTGAAGCTGGTGGGCAGCGCGGTGCAGGACGGTTGCCATGACCTGGTCAAGAGCAGTGTTAATAATTGGCTGTAAGTGCGCTACGGCCTCAGCGCTGACTGGTGAGAGAGCGAGGGTGTCGGAAGCCGCGTCGCTGTCCAGGGCTGAACTCAGGGCATTGTGAATCAGTGGCTGAAGCTGCCAGTCTTTGCTGGACTTAAATCCTTCGGTCAATGCCTCGCTGACCAGTGTCGTCGCCAGTTGCTGGCACCAGGGAGCGGTGGCGCTGGTGAACTGGTCAACCTGCAAAGCCCCGGCATCATCTTCAGCCACCAGGTGAGCAACGTAATCAGCACTTGAGTGGACAGCTACCTCAACCACATTCTTGACACCGGTGTCGATGCGCTCGCGGATGGCATCTTCATGACGGAGCACTTCATCGAGTCCCAGTTGCAGCGCTGCGGCCAGGTCAGTGCTGATGCTTTGTAGCTCGTGCGGAGCAAGCACAAAGCTGTCATCCTTGACTGGCTGCGGCACAGTGTAGTCGTCATCCGGTGCCAGTTGGTCGGCAAGCCTGAGTGCGTTTTGAACCAGGCCCGCACTACCGGCCATGGCGGTCTGTAACTGGGCCAGTCGCTTTTTGATGGCCTCAAGCATCAGTGGTTGAGCCGCATCCAGAGTCTGGGCAAGGTGGGGTTGAATCAGGTTCTCAAAGGCTTGCTGGTGGCCATCAGCCCAGTCAACCACTCGCTTCAGGCTGTAGTTAACCGCTGGCGTCAGTAATTGTTGGGTCAGACCACTGAGCCAGGGGGCTGTCTCTTCCTGCAAGGTAGCTGGATCTTTGCTGCCACTCAATTGAACCGCGACAACTTCCGACAATATTCTGGCAATCAGTGGCTCAAAACCGGGGAGCAGGGCCTCCATCAGGTCATGGTGACCCTCGTCCCTGAGCCACGAGACAATATAGCGGATGCTTGCAGGCCCAATGGCCATCAGCCCTTGCTGCAAAA
>JAQFVO010000691.1 GCA_027942505.1 Endozoicomonas sp.
CTCGGCCTTGAAAAACGGTTGGCTGAATGGCCTGTTCGTTGGATAGGAATTGTGTGTTCAGCGGGAATGGCTGATGAAACAAGGCAATCATACTGGACGGCTTGCCAATGAAGTGGAAGAATTTATAAAAGAGGCCATTGATACCTACAAAACAAAAGAAAAAATTACCATTCATGAGGCATGGGATAATCTTGATGGATTTATAACAAATGCCAATAAAGAACGACCTACAGAAAACCAATTAAAGACTCCAAGCTATGAAATATTCAGACAGAGAATTAAGGCGGAATCCCCATATGAAGTAATGAAAGCTAGGGAAGGTAAACGAAAAGCAGATATCCAATTCGCATCCGTTGGCATGTCGCCGAAACTTGAACGCGCCTTACAGCGAGTCGAAGTTGACCACACCAAACTCGATGTTTTTGTGCTGGATGATGAGAACCTACTACCCCTTGGAAGACCATGGCTTACTACTTCTATTGATGCCCTGTCTCGATCTATTACTGGAATCTATATCAGCTTTCATCCACCAAGTTTTTTATCTTTAACAAAGCTTTTGAAGTCTATAATAACCCCAAAAAGCTATATTAATGAACGCTATCCAAATATAAAGAATCCTTGGGTATGTTCAGGAGTACCGGAACTCTTTGTTTTTGATAACGGAAAAGAGTTTTGGTCAAAGGATCTTGAAATTGTTCTGGCTGAGCTGAATATTCAGACACAATATAATCCCGTTCAAAAACCATGGCTGAAAGGTAAGATTGAACGCCTATACGGAACCATCAACAAAAAGTTGCTGGTGAGCCTACCGGGAAAGACCTTCAGTAATATCATCGAGAAAGGGGAATACGAGCCTGAAAAGAATGCAGTTATTACGTTCAGTACTTTTCTTGAGATTCTTTATACTTGGATTGTTGATGTTTATCAGCAGCAGCCCGTTGTTAAAGGCACTATTATTCCTGACCTTGCTTGGAAAGAAGGTATCCTTGATTTCCCTCCACGCCACGTTGACCCAAAACGTTTGGATATTATTTTAGGCAGAACCAAATACAGTAAGCTCCGCCGTGGTGGTGTTCAGTATTCAAATTTACACTATGACTCTGACGAGCTAGCTAGACTCAGAGGCAGAATCGGAAGTACGCAGGTCATGTATAAGGTTGATCCGGATGACCTTGGCCACATTCATGTGTTTGATGATTCTAATCGCAGGTACATCAAGGTTCTGGCTGTTGATCATGACTATGCCAATGGTCTCTCAGAGTGGCAGCACAAGGTTCATAAAAAATATGCCCGCAAATATATTCGAGATAAATATCAGCATGATGACGTGGTGGCAGCTCGTGATGCAATTCAAGAACTGGTCAAACGAGAGATTGATAATTGGGAAAACCGTGGCAGAAAAGGAAAAGTAGGTGCGACAGCAAAAGCAGCCCGATATGGCAGGGTGGCTGATGACTCAACTGGCTCCATAACTGACATAGTATCTATTGCCGGTCCTCAACAGCAGAACCCTTCTGAACAACAAAAGACTGACCAAAAAAATGAGGCCAAAACTGGTTGGGATACACCTACCGATCGGACTGGGTGGAGTTAATGTTGAAGATATCATTCGTCATAACCTAAAGAGTGCTTCTTACCCAGTGCCCCCCTGATATAGAGGAGTAAGAATTTATGAGCATTATGATGGATAGTCAGCAATGTTCTAAAAGCGAAGTGCAGTCTGGAGATGGTCAGATTAAAGCTGCCAATATGGAAGAGAGGCATAAACAGGATTCTGGATTACTAAAGGAGATACGAGTTTGGTCAAAAACGAGCAATGACATTGTTGATCAAATGGAAAACTGTAGAATTTTATCAAAGTTTGGAGGCGAGCCGAGATGCATGCTGGTTACAGGTCATACAGGTGCAGGTAAGTCAGAATTAATAGCTAAATATCGAAAAGATCATCAACATTATGAAAAGCCAAACTCTTCTGTAAAACCAGTAATTTACTCAGAGCTTCCTACGCAATTATGCGAGAGGGGCTTATTAATAAATTTAATTAAAACTATAGGGCCTGAGATTGAAGATTTTGCATGTATGGATAATGAAGACCTTATTCGTGAAATTGTCAGACTGGTGGATCTCCTTGGAATAGAAGCTTTTATTCTTGATGAGGCTCAGAAGTTTCTTGAGCACGAAAGCCGTCGACTTCAATATGATGCAACAGACTGTGTGAAAAATCTGATCATTCGGACAAAAAGACCATTTATCCTTTTTGGTATGCCATGGTGTCTACATGCTATAGAACAAAATCCTCAGCTTGCTAGCCGACTTCTGAGACGCTATCACCTGAAACCATTCAAAATCGTGGAACGAAAGGACCGGAGCATATATCGTACTTTTTTGGACTTACTTGATGAGAAATTTGAAAAGACAGTGTTTACGGAGAAATCAGATCTTAAGTCTAAAAATATAGCCTTACGCCTTTTTGCGGTGAGTCGTGGAAACCTGAGAGTGTTGCGCGACACCATAGATGAGGCTGCAACACTCGCTATCATCAAAAATGCACCAAAAATCACCTACGATGATTTTTCGGTAGCATGTGATAGTTTGTATCCAGACAGTAACCCATTCAGAATAGCTGACCTGAATGATGTTATTGTACAAGAATTAGCCAAGCCATCTTATTGGGATCCTAATACAAAGCGAAGTGAAAGTCCGGTGAAAGACGAGACATTCACAAATGGGCTGAGGTTGGGAGATGTTCTTAAAAGCAAGCCGAGGTGAGTTAAGCTGATGGGAAGGCTGACCTGCCAGTGGTCAGTTGTCGATTTGAATACTGGCAGGCTTTATATTGAGTCCCAGCTTAGCTGGTTCTAATCTAATATTTGTTGGTGTGTTTCAAAGCGGAGTGGGTACACCACCTTCAACTAATGCAATCCTGATTAATAGATGCCAGACAGGATAGGGGATTTTTCGCTTACCATGGAGCCAGTCCTCCATAATCATCTCATCAACATCCATTATTCGTGAAAGCTGAGGCGGACTGAATTTATCCAAAGCAAGCGAATAGAGTTCATAGATATCACAGGGCCGGGGTTCTCTATAATGCCTTTCTATTGGGGATAGCAAAGTTCTTGGACATAGGCCTGAAGGGGCATTCGCTTCTTCTTCCAACTCTTTTACATGCTCCCGGATACCATCAAGATCAAACAACTTGTCAAGCTCCGGATTCTTTACTTCAAAGAACAACCAACTGAGTAAATGCTCATTGAAGTATTTAAGCTTGGTCAGGCCTCCACGATCCATAAGAATTTTGATCATTTCCAGATGAACTGGATCTTTGTAAGCGCAAATTTGAGCACACCTTCAGTTCCATAAATGTCTGCCTGATACTCCCACGTGTATCAAAAAGTGGGAGTCTTCGATGACATCTGAAACATTGAGTGCCAAACAAGTTCTGTGGCGTGAACGTTTGCTGGCATGGCAGCAATCCGGGCTATCCACGGCGCAGTGGTGCCGACAGCAGCAATTGCCGGAGCATCAGTTTTTCTACTGGAAGCGCAAACTCAAACCAGGTACAGAGCACAAGTTGATTCCTGTCGTGGTCCCTCCGGAAGAGGCTCCCCCCCTGTCTAATCAGGTGACTATTCATCTATCCTCCGGTCTTCGTATCGAGACCGAAACGACGGATGTTGTGGCCTTGATCCGGCAGCTGGAGGCTTCATGATTCGCCCGGCGTCAGAGATCTCCGTCTACCTCTACAGTGAGTTTGTTGATATGCGCAAATCCATCGATGGTCTGGCGGCATTGATTGAGCAGGAGACAACACTCTCGCCATTTGATACGACGTTGTTTGTGTTCTGCAACCGTCAGCGGGACAAGATCAAGCTACTGCTCTGGGAACGTAATGGCTTCGTACTCTGGTATAAACGACTGGAGAAGTTCCGCTTTAAATGGCCATCAGCTGCTGACCAACCTGTTACAATGGATGGCGCTGTTTTAAACCAACTGCTCGATGGCTACGACATCCGTCCACCAAAAGCCCATCCCACTCTCCATTACACAAATATGACCTGACAATTAGACAATCACTGCTACCTTGTATTGGCATGGAAGCCTACCCTGTCGAACTCCCCAATGACCCCGTCCTTCTCAAGGAAAAAATTCACTCCCTCGAAGTGAAGAATGCTCTGCTTGAGGAACGTATCCGCCAGTTGATCCAGAAACGCTTCAGTGCATCCAGCGAGAAATACTCGCCCGATCAGGTCAACCTGTTTGACGAAGCTGAACAAGAACAGGAAGAAGACAGCAAAGAGCAGAATCCAAAAGACGACGAGATCACTGTTCCTGCTCATACCCGCAAAAAAGTCGGTCGCAAGCCTTTGCCCGATCATCTGCCTCGGGTACGTGAAGAGCATGACATCCCTGAAGAGGAGAAAATCTGTCCTTGTTGCCAGGGCGCGTTGCATCGTATGGGTGAAGAGGTCAGCGAGCGGCTCGACATTATTCCCACCAAGGTACAGGTTATCCAACATGTTCGCCCGAAGTATGCCTGCCGCCACTGCGAAGAGGGTGTTAAGACAGCAGAACTGCCACCCCAGCCAATCCCACGCAGCATCGCAACACCGGGTCTATTGGCCTACATCGTCACCAGCAAGTACGTCGATGGTCTGCCACTGTATAGACTGGAGTAATTTACCCTGAAACGCTTAGGGGTTGAGATAGCCGGTGTTTGTCCGAGTAGATGAGGACGTTACCGCTCTCACCCCTCACAGACCCGAACGAGCGCGATTAACGCATCCGGTTCCTCACGGTTATTGGTTCACTAGCCGACGACCATATGAATACCGATGATGGATTTTCGGCGGTGCCAAGGGGAAACGACTCATAAGCAGATTGAATTTCTCCCACGTGATACGGCTCTTCTGCGAACGCCGACTGAGCCACTTGTGCCAGATTACCTTCACTCGATGCAGGATCGAATTTAACGCTTTGGCGTTACCCGTTATTCCAAAGTATGCGTAGTGCCCCCGAAGGCTTCCAAACGGGTTATCATCACTTACCCTTGGTCGACTGAATGAGCTGACCACGCCCAACCGTTGTAGAGTCGACAGCATGGTGCCGCCTTTCATGGCACTGCCATTGTCTGAATGCAGGACCAGCGGTCTCTCCATAGCGGCTATACCGTGGCGAATACAGGCCTTGGTAATCATTTGTGAGGCATGTTCGGCAGACTCATTCTCATGGATTTCCCAAGCCACAATCATACGGCTGTATATGTCTATCACCAGATACAGATATTAAAACTGTCCACGCACTGGTGAGCGCAAAAATATGATATCCCAAGACCAGACCTGGTTCGATCCTGTCGCACTATAGGACGTTGGCCTGCGGTGGCTGGCCTTGGCTGCACGCCCACGGTGATGCTGAAGGCCTCTTTCGTGCATGTCCGGCTGGAAGAACTTTTTGCCGTGCA